>JAVCCS010000021.1 GCA_030765365.1 Candidatus Theseobacter exili | reverse complement strand
TTTCTCCCCAGGTTTGACATAGAACTGCCATTGCAGTCAAAACTCCCCAGAATGGGCGTACAAGCGAAAAGCTTGAGCCAATTGCAAGAACGATACTCGCAGATATTGCTCCTTGTATTGCCAATTTCATAGAAGGATGTATTTTATGTTTTTTCACAATTTGTTTAGTTCCTTGTCAACAGAATCTAATAGAGAATTGACTGTGATTCCCAAACGTTGAAATGAAAAAAATAACCTTGCAGTAGGGAATATTACCTGGTTGGCATCTTCTTTCTCATTAATTAGCCAGTTTTCCAGATTACTAACCGATTCAAAATAATCGGTAAGATTCTTTTTCAAGAAGTCTGCGAACCTGTTTCCTTTTCTTGCGGTATGAAGCAAGTTAGAAAGGGTTAAAAGATTTTTTTCAATCAGACCGAAAAGAATATTATCTTTTTGTAATTTTTTTTCCCGGTAGATTGTAAACATACTTTCAGCGGCAATATTCAAGGCCATACTTATTCTATACTGACAATCAGAGAGTGTATCGAGGATAGATCTTAATTCAGTTTGTTCCTTAAAAAGACCGACAGCCAGTTCCTGACTGAAGAGAAGAGTTTTTCTGAGTTTTAATGAGGCAGATTTGATTTCTTTTTCTGCCGGTTCCAAGGCAATTAATCCAGTAGATGTATCTTTAAGAATTGAGACAATGCGAGCTGTTTCGCTGACAAAGCTTTCAAGACAATCATGAACTGCTGATTTGCGTTTTGACGGAAATAGATAGAAATTCACTAAAAAAGATGAAGAAAATGATAAAAATAATATCAGGACACTACTCTCAATGTTATGCACTGTTATCTTAAGCATTGTGGAAATGAAAAAAGATACCATAACAAACATTCCTGCGCTTTGAGCCAGAGTTCCAAAACGACGTACATATAGAACAACAAAACACATGCATATAAGTGCTCCGTTAGTGACTCCTGTCGATTTTGGCAATATACTTGCGGATATGAAGGTCAAAATACCCATCACTGCGCAGGCTATCATTGTTAGTTGTTGTTCCTTACGTGTTGATCCTTTGCAGAATACAGTAAAAAATAAGGTTGAGATCATCCCCAGTATTGTTGTATGCATATATGCTAGGTTTCCAACAGCTTTGTCAATAATCAGCAGGAATGTTGTGGTGATGCAAATTGCAGTTATAGTGGCAAGCCCTTGCTTTAAACGAAAATTCCCGGGGTCTGCATACCTGTGTTTTATTTTTATTGATGATATCAAATTGTTAATCATGTAAAACCATTGTGAGATTGTAGTTTTAAAATTTATTATATTTTAATACATATATCTTTTTTGGTCGAGGTACTAATTTTTTTGAATGATTTATATTCTTGCTTCATTGAGTTATTATATAAAGTTAATCTATACAAAAATAAGGATTACAAAAAAGGAGAAGTGATATGCCTTATTGTCAATATTGTGGAGTTTCTATTAAAACAGATGATAAGTTTTGCTCAAAATGTGGTGTTCCCGTTGGAGTGGGAGTTACTCCTGTAAAAGGACAGCCTGCATCACCAAATGTTGTAGAAGACCAGAATAACACAGTTAATGATAAGAATTCCAGAGATGAAACTCAACTTAGGTATAAGGGTGTTGGAATACGTTTTGCTGCACAAATTGTAGATATTATAATACTAGTAATATTTTTTGGTATATCGGGCCGTTTCATAGCAAGTTTTGTCGGCGGAGTTACAAAGGGAGGATTTGAACTTCATGGCGTGCCTGCATTCCTGCTTATGTTTGTTAATCTGGCCTTTTCTGTTGGATACTTTACCCTGATGGAAGGAAAAGTTAATGGTCAGACTATTGGTAAAATGTTGACGGGCATAAAAGTCGTTCGTGAAGATGGGAAACCTGTAAATCTTAATGAGTCATTTATTAGAAACATTCTGCGGCTGATAGATGCTCTGCCATTCTTTTATCTTGTAGGTGCCATATCCGTATGGAGTTCGTCTCAAAAACAGCGTATCGGAGACCGGGTTGCTCATACGGTAGTTATAAAAAAATAAGAACCAAGAAAGATATAGTATGATTTTTTTGTTAAAGTCAGATAATGTTAAGTCAAAGTATTTTTAAAGGGCATTAAAATGCACGTGAAACTTTTGGAAAAATATGTAAATGAATGTGGCCATCTTATTAATGTAGCAACTTGCGATCTCGAATCTACTCCGAATTCTGTTCCCAAAATACTTCTTGAATTTAATAACAGGCATATATTTCTTGCAGATTTTACTCACGAAAAACTGACAATTGAGAATTTAAAAGTAAATCCCAAAATTTCATTATCTTTTCCGGACAATGAAAAAATGAGGTTTTTCAGAATAAATGGTACAGTTGAAATTGTTGAAAGCGGCAGCCTATATGACAGAATGATAAAGAAAGTCAAGTCTGGACTGGACGATTTTTCTGTCAGACGTATTATTGAAGGTGTAAAAAGAGAAAAAAGTCATCCTGCATTCCTACCCTGGCCGGTTACCAAACTAGTGATTTATCGTATTAAAGTTGCAGATTTAACTGAAATATCACATGAGCGCTGATAGTTAAGTTTTGCGAAATATTTTGTTTCAGATGCAATTGTTTTGTTCATCTTTGAAAGTCTTATTTTATTAAAGAAGCTTACACTGAAAGTTTGTTGATAATTGAATGAATGATTGTTTTTGTTTGAATATTATCTTTGTTTCCGGATTTTGCGTATTTGATACATATTTCAGAAAGAGTTTTGGCTTTAATACTTTCGTTTTTGATTTTTCCCGCTGTTTTAAAAGCTTCGTTAAATTGGTCTGCATCTGCTTGACTGATAGCATGAAAATAAATGTCCCAGCCTTTTGTGAAAATCGGTTTTTTAGTTAAATTAACAGCAGAAGAAAAAAGCTGTTCAGCTTTTTGGATTTCACCGGATTTAGCGTATGCATTAGATATTAAATAAAGCGTTCTGGACTTTACATCATCGTTATCAATTCCATTGGTAATGTCCGTGGCGAGATCAAATAATTGTGCTGCTTTTTCTTTTTGTCCTGACTTACTAAAATTGATAGCAATTTCAGATAGAGTTGTTGCCCTCTGATCCATTTTTTTAATTGATTTAGCCAATTCAAGGGCCTCAGAGAATAATTTGTCAGCTTTTTCTTTTTCTCCAGATTCCATGAATTTTTCAGCAATTCCTGATAATGATATTGCTTTGAGATCATTGTTTTCAATTTTTTTTGCAGTTTCCAGGGCTTGGGAGTATTGATTTGTTGCAGAATAGCTGGCTGCAATTTCGGATATTGTCCAGGATTTTACAAAAGATTGCTGGATTGCTTTAACTATTTCAAAAGCATTTGAATAATAACCGCCTTTTGCGTAACTTGAGGCAATCGATGATAGAGCTTTAACCTTTAAATTCGGGTTATCTAATGATTTTGTTAATGATACTGCTCTTGAAAAATATTTGTTTGATTTGATTCTTTGCCCGGTTTTTGCATAACTGGCTCCGATAGCTGCTAAAGCAATTATTTTCTGATCAATATTATCAATATTGGTAACCGATTGCTGAGCTTTTGAGAAAGCTTCAATAGATTTATCCATTAACCCTTCTTTGGAAAAATCAGCTGCTATAGTAGAGAGAACTCCTGCTCTTTGTTCGGGATCTGTAATTTTTTGTGCAAGTAAGTAAGCTAGAACAAGGGGGTTTTGTTCGGCATTAGCTCTAATCTTTACCTGACGGACCAGTGTTTTGAG
The DNA here is from genome assembly GCA_030765365.1 of Candidatus Theseobacter exili. GTDB lineage: Bacteria > Auribacterota > JACPWU01 > Theseobacterales > Theseobacteraceae > Theseobacter > Theseobacter exili. Next base: position 25,478 of record JAVCCS010000021.1, on the reverse strand, counting down.
TTCCTTATAAGTAATGGTTTCTATTTCACAGTTGTTCTGCTTGAGCTTTTCAGCAATTTGTGTTGAAGAATATTTTGTTACTATTATGGATAGTTTCTCAAGACCGGACTTATACTTAGTAAAGGCTCCTGAATAGTCTGTTTTCTCAAGTTCCTGAGCCATTTGTACATCTTTACTTGCAGCTTGAAAAAGCTTGTTGGCTTTGTTTGCAGGTTTTGAACAACCCAAAACAGTGATTAATGCCATACAAACAGTAATATACAATAAATTCCTTTTCATCTTGTTACCCTTTATTGTTGAAAGTGATGTTAATATTTCAAATTTAAAAATGATGTATTTGATTTATTAAAAATATTTTACCTTTTGAGCTTATATAATAATGTTTTGATTTATTTATTGCAATTATTAGATGTTTAATTATTTACAGTCTGAATTCTCTTGCAAAAAAGTTGATATTTGTGTATAATAATTAAATTGGATGTTTGGAGATGATAGATGATTTTAATATGCAATATTTTAAAAAAAACGTTTAAAGCCGCAATAATCAGCTTATGCATTTTTTTATTTATACAATTTGCTGAATTAACACAAGCTGACACTTTCTTTGTTTCTACCAACGGGAGCAACAATGGTGACGGCAGCTCTGAAAATCCCTGGGCAACTCCCGGTTATGCTTCAAAACAAATTCAAGGGGGAGACACTCTTATTATCCGTTCCGGTTCATATATATTAAGTGTATTTTATGACGATATGATAATGCCTCCTTCGGGCACCGAACAGGAATATACTATAATTAGAGGAGAAAGCGGAACTATCCTTAAAGGGCAGAATAATTTATTTTCAGCGATTCAGCTTGATGGGGTTCATTATATTAAAATTGAGAATCTGGAGATAACTCATAATTCAGATGCATCAGATGTTAGATTTAGATGTGGGATTACCGGAGGTTATGATCCAGTCTCCAGTATTATAATGAAGGACTTGCAAATTCATCATATTGATGAAGGCGGAATCGACTTAAGAGACGTTGATGGTCTTGAGATTATAAATTGTAATATTCACCATTGTGGATTCGGTTCAATAATGGGCCCTGCCGCCGGGGTTGCAGGAGGATGGAAGAATATAAAAATAAGTGGCAGTCAACTATCGTACAATGGCCATTATTACCAGGGGGGGGGCGGCCCTTCACCTTATGACAGACCTGACGGATTTGGTATAGAACCATCTCAGGGCCCTGTAGAAATATTCAATACTATTGCCGAGCACAACAGGGGTGACGGACTTGATTCAAAATCAGCGAACACTTATATTTATAACTGTATTGTTTCAAATAATTCTTGCGACGGCATTAAGCTATGGGGTGACAACAGCAAAATTGAAAATTGCCTGATATATGGTACCGGTGACGGAAATACACAATCAACTCCCTGGGCTAATATTGTGATTGGCAATCCGGATCATGCAACAGATGTGGATCTTGTTAATGTAACTGTATGTGACAATCCGCAACGATCTATGTATGTGATGTATTGTCAGTATGATCAGCCTTCGCCAGTAGTTAATCTTACAATAAAAAACTGTGTTTTTTCAGGTACTAACGTAGCTTTTATGGGTGATTCAGTTAACGTTGATATAGATAACAGCTTGTTTTATATATCTGATCAGGGCAGTGCACAAGTTTATGCAAACGGCAGAGAATATTTATCAGATGAGCTTGATTTGCTCGGGGCAGGGAATATATACGGTAATCCACTGTTTGTTTCTCCTGCGTTTGGAACTGATGGTGATTATCACCTCCAGGAAAACAGTCCTTGTATAGATACGGGCGCCTTGCCTGAAGCGCCTTCCATAGATCTTGATGGAAATGCAAGGCCTGCCGGGAATGGCGTTGATATTGGAGCCTATGAATACGGATCGGTGCAAGATCCGGGTGATAAGACAGCACCTGAGGCTATATCTGATTTAAAAATCGACAACGTTACCGGCACACAAATTTCGCTTTCATGGACAGCTTCCGGGGATGATGGAAATTCAGGCATTGCTTCCGATTATGATGTGCGATACGGGACTGAACCGATAATTGAGTCAAATTGGGCTTTCGCAGTATGCGTATCTAATGAACCTGTTCCTCTTGCAGCCGGCAGTAAAGAGGTTTTTACAATTACAGGGTTAGCTTCTAACACTGAATACTATATAGCTATTAAAGTCATAGATGATTCAAACAATGTGTCTTTGTTGTCAAATGTTGTTTCATATAAAACTAAGACGCTGGAAAATCTTTCCAGTATTTCAAACGGAAGTAAACTAAAATCGTTTAAAAGTCAAAAAAGTTCTTCCAAATGGGCTGCAGAAAATATAATTGACGGGATGAAGAAGTCAAAGAAAGGTTATGGAGCATGGTCTTCTGCAAGATATAAGGGGTTTTCGCAGAGTTTTATAATTAAACTTTGTAAACGAGCCTGTATAGAAAAGCTGAAGTTTTATTCTGGAGGTATTAAAAAAAGCAGAAAGCCAAGAAAAGTCAAAGTTTATGCTTCAAACGATAGGTTTTCAGGATACGTAAAACTAAAAACTGTTTATCTTAATGCTGATTTAAAAAAAGAAGTAATAATCTTGAAAGATCCTGATAATAGAAGCTATAGATATGTAAAACTTAAAATATATTCTAACCACGGTAATAAAAAGTACACGCAACTTGCAGAGTTTGTCGTTAATGGTTACAAAAACGATTAATATCTAATATTTTCTTTTCAGCTAATGCAATAGCTCCAAGTATTCCTGATTGTGTCCCTAATCCTGTGGGAACAATATAGCTTTTAAGATTTTGTGTGATTTCAGGCGCTATTATATAGTTGTTCAGCATAGTTCGCACTTTTTTTCTAACCAACGGGAAAAGCTGTTTCTGTTCCATAACTCCTCCCCCCAGGATAATCCTCTGAGGTGATAATGAGCATATGTAACCAACCAGCGCAAGAGCAATATAGTGAGCTTCCAGATCCCAAGCTTTGTGATCTGGTGGAAGGTTTTTTGCGGCAATTCCCCATCTTTCATTAATAGCAGGTCCGGAGGCCAGACCTTCGAAACAATTCCCATGAAAAAAACAAGTTCCGGAATAAGGATCGGATTTAATATCTTGAGGAATAAAAATATGTCCCATTTCAGGGTGGCTCATTCCATGGAGCAGGTTGCCGTCAACCATGGCGCCGCCGCCTATTCCGGTGCCAATAGTGAGATAAATGAAATTATCAATATCTTGTGCTGATCCCCATCTATGTTCACCAAAAGCAGCAGCATTTACATCAGTATCAAAAGCAATGGGGATGTTGAATTCTTTTCTCATAATTCCGACAAAATCCGTATTTATCCAATTAGTTTTTGGTGTCGATGTAATGTATCCGTAGTGTTCGGAACGTTTGTTCAGGTTAACTGGTCCAAAAGATCCAATACCTATCGATGCTAGAGATCTTTTTAAATTTTGCTTTTTGAAATAGTCAATGGCACGGCCTAAAGTTTCACCTGGAGTTGTTGTTTCAAAGCGGATTTCATTATGTAAATCATCCGGACAGGAACCTACCGCGCAGACAAACTTTGTTCCACCTGCCTCAATCCCTCCATATAATTTCTTCATCTATTAAGCCTCATTTGCTACTCTTAATCATTAAACTATTTAAAAATCTTCATATTTTTTTTACGCATCTTTTTAAGATAGTGGTTTGCAATGAATTTGTTAACAGGATTAATCGGAAGATCAATATAATAATCCTTATCAAACCATCCCTTATTCTGCCAAAATTCTCTATCAGATTCGATATGTTTAGCTTTTTCCTTAAAAACCCCGAAAAGTATCAGGTCATAGATATCAGGGGAAGGGCGTTTGCCGGTTTTTACTGCTTCAATAAGCCTGGTTGCAACACTATCCAGATCGTTTGAAATTTTTTCTTTGTATTTTAAAGAATGTTCGAAAGCAGTTGTAATAACTCCTAGAGATCCTACAACACTAAAACCAAACCATCGGGCAACATCTTTGAGATATTTCAGAACATCGTTTAACCCTGATCCAGCGGTAGTTGACAATACTAATGCTGATTTGTCAAAAAAACTGGGACGGTGGAACATAAATGCAGAGCGGTCTATAAAGTTTTTCATTAATGAAGTGACCTGATGGGCATAAACAGGTGACGCTAATATTAGGGCATCAGAATCGGACATCTTGCTCCATATTGATGAAATGCAATCTTTTATAGGGCAAAATTTTTCACCTTTCTTATAACAAAGCATACAGCCGCGACATAACTCAAGGTTTGCCTCATGAAGAAATACATAGTTGAATTCCACTTGTTCCATAGTTTTCATTTTTTCTTCTATCAATTTACAAATATCATAGGTGTTTTTTTTGCGTGGGCTGCCAATAATTGCAAGTACTTTCATGAATGTTGTCCTTTCATAATGTATTTAATGATACCCTTCTCTTTAGAAAATACACTACAGGTCCCGGTCAATTCAATGCAATTAATACAGAAAGAAATGGAATATTCTGCTGAAGGAGCAGACATATTTCATCATTTACATGTTCTGGCAAATTAGTTAAAATTTAAAAAAGCACCGAACCAGCAGCTAACAAGGGACTTATCTATCGTGAACTTGATTATGTTCCTGATTTTGTTTCCGCTAATACCGGCAATTATAATCAGGCTTATTCCATCTGAAAGGGTAAGAACTTCTACTGTATTAATTTCTGTTGCAATTATTGCAGTTGCGTCGATTTTTCTTGCATTTTCATCTTTGCAGTCTGGCTGTCAGTATTTCAAGCTTCCATTTAAAAATGCCGGAACCCTAATAACTGTTGCTGAGATAGTTCTTGCGGTTACATTTTTATTTTTTTGCAGGCGACTTCCTTTTAGGAAAATGTGGATTCCTGTAATTATTTTTATACAGTATATACCGGTACAATACTTCGAGTTATCTGGAAAAGTTCCAGTGCCTGTGAATTATCTGATCCTGGATAATCTGTCAATTATCATGGCTTTATTGATAGGGATTATTGGAGGACTGATAACGGTATACACAGTTGGATATATGCCCAGGTATCATAAGGAACATCCTGAATATAAGGATAGAACTTCAGCATTTATATCTACAATATTTCTGTTTTTCTTTGCCATGTTTGGAATAGTTTTTTCCAACAGTTTGAGCTGGATCTATTTTTTCTGGGAAGTAACAACATTGTGTTCCTTCATTATGATAGGTTATTCAAGAACGGATGAAGCCGTCGATAATTCTTTCAGAGCGTTATGGATGCTTTTATTAGGGGGCATGGGATTTAGTGTAACCATAGTATACTGTTCGTTGAATAAATCTATAGGTACTATAGAACTTAGTCAAATCACGGCTATGACCAATCCTATGGTTATGTTTCCTGTAGTTTTACTTTGTTTTGCAGGCATGAATAAAGCTGCACAGTTTCCTTTTTCACAGTGGTTGCTTGGAGCAATGGTTGCACCAACTCCTTCATCTGCCTTATTGCATTCGAGCACCATGGTGAAAGCTGGTGTGTATTTATGTATTCGTTGCGCTCCTGTGCTGCATAATACAAGTTCTGGAACAACAATAGCATTAATTGGAGGAATTACATTTGTTGTTGCTTCAGCGATTGCTGCTTCATTAAGCCACGGTAAAAAAGTTTTGGCTTATTCTACAATTGCTAATTTGGGACTAATAATTTTATGTGCAGGAGTTGGTTCATCACTGGCGATATGGGCGGCTCTAATGCTAATTATTTTCCATGCCGTTGCTAAGGCTCTTATGTTCCTTTGTGTAGGAACAGTTGATCAGCAGACAGGTAGCTTGGATATTGAAAAAATGAGGGGACTTATTTCGACTATGCCACAGCTTACCCTTATGATATTGATAGGTATAGCAGGTATGTTCTTAGCGCCTTTTGGAATGTTAATAAGTAAATGGGCTGTTCTTGAAGCTCTTGCTGAAAAGAACCCTTTTCTTATTTTAACCGTTGTTTTTGGAGGTGCGCTTATGATGTTTTTTTGGGGCAAATGGATGGGAACGCTTGTTGCAGTTACTGGCAAGCATATGAATAAAGAGAAATATACAGGTATTTATGAATGGGCAGCTCTTTATTCTTTAACAATTTTGACAATTGGTACATGCGTGCTGTTTCCCTTAACTGCTGTTTATTTTATTCATCCTTATATCATGACAATTTATCCTGGTTTTATAGGAGATCCTCTTTTCCATCATGATAATATAATTATGGTTTTGATAATGTTGGGCTTCGCGATATTCCTGCCTTTGGGTTTTCTTGTCCATTGGGAAAAGCTGCATTATTCAGTTCCTGATCTGGGCGGTGCCAATGTACATGATCCTGAGAGGTTTATGGGGTCTATGGGAGAGAGCAGGGAATGGCATTTAGGAAATTATTACTTGAATGATATTTTCAACGAACAGAAGCTTTTGCTTCCTGCAAATATAGTCACATTATTAATTATTTCAATCATGATAATTGCTGTAATAATATGAAAGCATTATTAGGAATATTCGGTTTTGTTATTTTTGCACCGCTGGCGGGCGGTATTCTTTGCGGACTGGATAGAATCGTAACCGCGAGAATGCAAGGCCGGTACGGACCTCCTGTGCTGCAATCTTTTTATGATGTATTAAAACTTTTTCAGAAGCAAAATCTTGTTGTTAACAGATTCCACGGTTATTTTTTATTTTGTTTTCTAATCTTCCTGATTATAAGCGGATCTATATTGTACGCAGGCGATGATTTCCTTATGGTAGTATTTGCCCTTACTGTCGCCGATATGTTTCTTGTTATGGCTGCATACAGCACAAATTCTCCATACAGTTTTATTGGAGCACAAAGGGAATTACTTCAGATGTTGGCTGTCGAACCCATGCTGTTGATTACAGGTATCGGTTTTTATTTAGCCGCAGGAAGTTTTGACATAGGGCATATTGTTTCAGTTGGAAAACCGTTGATATTTAAAATGCCAGGTATTTTTTTCGGACTTGTTTACGTATTAACAATAAAGATCCGGAAATCTCCGTTCGACCTTTCAACCTCGCATCATGCACACCAGGAGATAGTAAAAGGACTTACAACTGAATTTGCGGGTCCAACTCTTGCATTAGTTGAAATTGCACACTGGTACGAGACGATTCTAATGCTTAGTTTTGTTTTCCTGTTTTTTGCGTCACAGCCTGTTGTAGGCATTCTATTGGCTATCCTGATATATTTCATTGAAATTATTATAGATAATACAAACGCTCGTGTTAAATGGCAGTTTACTCTTAAATCTTCATGGATAGTTACTCTACTATTTGGAGGAATTAACCTGTTTATTTTGTATATTCTTAAATGAGGGAAGTAGATAGATGTCTTTTTTAAAAAAATCGCCATGGATAATTCATTACGATGGTTCAAGTTGTAATGGGTGTGATATCGAGGTGTTGGCATGTTTAACCCCAATGTATGACGTTGAGAGGTTTGGGATAATAAATATAGGAAATCCAAAACATGCTGATGTTTTGATTATTACCGGTGCTGTTAACAGTCAAAATGCTTCAGTTATAAAAACTATATACCATCAGATGGGAGATCCAAAAGTAGTTTTGGCTGTAGGTATTTGTGCTGCCAGTGGAAATTTTTTTCGGGATTGTTATAATATTAAGGGAGGTGTTGATACGGTTATACCTGTTGATATATACGTTCCCGGATGCGCTGCCAGGCCTGAAGCTATAATTGATGGAGTAGTTGCTGTACTTAAATTGCTGGAGGAAAAGACGAAAAAATGAATATGAATCAGGAAATAAAGGAATTAAAAGAAAATGAGTTGATAAGCAATGTATCCCGGCTTTTCAAAGAAGGCTATCGTCTTGTTCAGATTTCTTGTTCTAAATCTGATAAGTTGCAGCTGGATTATTCTTTTGACAAGGAGTATTTCCTTTTGAATTTGCGTCTTTTCCTTTCTTTAGAGAATCCTGAAGTTCAAAGCATAACTGATATATATTGGAGCGCTTTTACATACGAAAATGAACTGCATGACTTATTTGGAATTCACGTCAGGGAAATAAACGTGGATTTCAAAGGCAATTTCTATCGAATACAGGAAGATGCTCCTTTTCTAAATAGTGATTCTATACAGCATGGAGGAAAAGAATAGTTTATGGCCAGCAGAACAATTATTCCTTTTGGTCCACAGCATCCCGTATTGCCGGAACCTATTCATCTTGATCTTGTAATCGAGGATGAAAAGGTGATTGAAGCTGTTCCTTCTTTCGGCTTCGTTCATAGAGGGCTTGAATTATTGGTCGGAAAAAAGGATTTTCACCAAATGGTGTATATTGCAGAGCGCATCTGTGGTATTTGCAGCATGATTCATGGAATGGGTATTTGCTATGGAATAGAACATATAATGAAAATAGACGTTCCGGAACGTGCAAAATATCTTAGAGTAATATGGTCTGAGATGTCACGTATACATAGCCATTTGTTATGGCTTGGGCTGGCTGCGGATGCAGCAGGTTACGAAAGTCTTTTTATGCATTGCTGGAGAATAAGAGAAAAACTGCTGGAGATTATTGAAGCAACAACCGGAGGGCGGGTTATTTTTGGTGTTTGTAAGGTTGGCGGTACAAGAAGAGATATCGCTAACAGTGATATTCACGGAATTTTGATAACTCTGAAAGATATTGAAAAAGATTATCAGAATATTTCGAAAGTATTTAGAGATGACTATACGATAAACCACAGGTTCTCTAATGTTGGTTTTTTATCAAAAAAGGATGCTTTTGAGTTGGGAGCGGTTGGCCCAACCTTGCGTGCCAGCGGTGTTTCTGTAGATATGCGTAAAACGGGATATTCTGCTTACAGGCATCTTGAATTTGAGGCACTAACAGAAAACAGTGAAGATTGTTATGGTCGATGCATGGTTCGTGTGCGTGAAATATTTCAATCGTTTAATTTGATATATCAGGCAGCGGAAAAGTTGCCGAACGGGCCTGTAGACATAAAAGTAACAGGAAACCCTGAAGGAGAATACTTTACAAGACTTGAACAACCAAGGGGCGAAGTCGTGTACTACATAAAAGGTAACGGGACGCAAAATCTTGAAAGGTTTCGTGCTAGAACGCCTACTTTTGCTAATATTGGTCCTCTTGTCAGGATGCTGTCAGGATGTGATCTGGCTGATGTGCCGGTAATTGTATTATCAATTGATCCATGTATCAGTTGTGCGGAGCGATAAGTTATGTTTAAACTTCCAGTTGTAAAAATGTTGTTTGTAGTTTTAAAAAGCCTTTTTACAGGTTCAGCGTGTAAAATGTATCCTGTTTGTAAACAAGAGGTTATAAAAGAATCACGAGGGTTTCTTAACATTGAACCTTCATTATGCATTCTTTGCAGTTTATGTTCAAAAAAATGTCCTGCAGATGCTCTGGTTGTTAACCGTGAAGATAGAACATGGGAAGTGGATCGGATGAAATGCATAACTTGTGGCGCTTGTGTTGAGGCCTGTCCAAAAAAATGCCTGATTCTTCTTCCTGAACGTGCTGGATCTTCTATTAGAAAGCAAAAGACAGATCAGTTCAATATACCAATAGAAAAACCTTGAACATGTATTTTAAATTCAATTAATCCGGGAGGATTAACTCGATGATCAATTCTGTTGATCGGCAAATAGAACTAAAAATATATAAGGGGCAATCAGGTTTAGATAAGATAGAAGATGTTTGGGAGAAATTATACGGCAGTATTGAAAACAAGCGCCTTTGGCATTTGTACAAACTATATGAATGTTATGTTTCAACTATGGAAGATAATCCCGAAGAGATGTACTTTTTCGTTTTTTTTAAGAATTTGGAAGCGGAGGCTATTATACCTCTTAAAAGAACAATCAGAAAAACACTGGGTTTTAAAACCTCTGTTTTTGTAATGCCGGGATATCCGGATATCCCGTACAGAGATTTTATTATTACAAAATCAGCGCATTCTGAAATGTTTCTTCAAATTTTATTACTTGAATTAAACAAACATTCAGAACTTTCATGGGATTATATTTGTCTTCCCAATGTTTTTGAAGATTCAAATGCTGTTATTTCTCTTAAATCCTTTTTTTCAAAGAATATATCTGTATTCGGTAAAAAGGTTGATCACTGCAACTATATAAAGTTAAAAGCCGGTGAAAATATAATTGAAAAATTATCCAGAAAAAACAGAGAAGAATTAAAAAGAAAAAGAAGAAGGTTGTCGGATCTTGGTGAAGTGACAATTTCAACCGCTGCCAGCTTTCCTGAATTGAATGAAGCTTATTTGCAGCTGCTGGATGTAGAGTCTTCAGGTTGGAAAGGCGATGCCGGCACATCAATAAAAATGAATAATAAACTGGATTCCTTTTATAGATGTTTGATGAACAGTTTTTCAGAATCAGATGATTGTGAAATTCATGTTATAAAATATGAAGGTAAATCAATTGCAGCACAGTTTGTGATTAAAGTAAGAGACGTGTGTTATACATTGAAAATTGGGTATGATGAGAATTTCAGAAAGGTTTCTCCCGGAATATTATTGAAAGACTATATTATTCAATTATATCAAAACAGGCAGGTTATAAATTATATAAACTTTTGTTCAGGTGAATCTCACAATGAAATATGGAGACCTTTGCATAAAGATTTGTATGACTTTTTTCTTTTTAACAAGACAATGAACGGGAAGGCAGCACAGATGTTAATTAGAACGAAATATTACATGCGTCCTTTATATAGGAATAGAATAAAGCCATTACTTAAGAGTGTTTTCGGAAGGAAATATAGAGATCTAAGAAAGTTACTGGGTTTATCTCGTATTTAACTTGCTGAAACCACTGATTAATAATTTAATGCCACGCAACTCAATAAGTACGTTGCCAATATCAATCAGAATATATTTCAAGCTTTTACTCGTTTATAGTTGCTGTTCCATTTTTAACTTCTAATTTCAACAGACATTTTTTACCAGAAAGCATTTGCTTCGGGATGCGACGATCTATTCTCGAGTGCTATTGCTTTTACTTCACAAACATTACGGCAAACACCGCACCCGACACATTTTTTTATAGAGATGTGGCATTTTTTATCAGATTCATGGTGATGAATTGCATTAAACTGACAAATATTTATGCAGGCTTTACAGCCTGAACATTTTGAACTATCAATCATTGCTACGCTTTCAGCCCTGAACATCATTGGCATATTTAATCCATATGTTGTACGAAGAGCAAGGCAGTACTTCATATCACAATTACATATTGCTCCTATGAATGGTGTTTGAAACGTCCATACTGTGAACCATTTCCTTATTATCTAACGCGTTTACACACTTAATAGCATCATCTATATTAAAATATTCCATTTTGGATACATCCGGAGATCCAAAATATTCTTTATCAACTTCATCAAACCAGTCCGGCGGCCCGATACTGATGCCGAAACAGCACCTTTTTTCCTTTTTTTCCAGTTCCCAGCTGCAGCCGCAAGTTAATCGCACTATCGAATTTGCCAAATTAAAGATTTTATTAACATCCTCGACAGGAATAACTTGGCCAAAATGTGCGATTTTCATTTCTCTTGTAAATTCGGGAGCTATCCTCTTTGTTAATTTCGGGTTTTTCTTGAAAAGTTTTTCTATGCGTTTTACTTTCTTGTTGCCATCACCAATAATTCTATTATAAAAACTGCCGATAAGATTCTTGCGCTTAAGTTCATTAAGCAATTCAGTAGAGTAGTTATTTGCATTAAGATACCATTTTTTACCTTCTCCGTGCTTTGTGCAAAATTCACACATTATTATTTCTCCAACCTGGACATATTCCGTATCAGTTTTTCGTTATGGTGCTATTTCAAAAATAACAGGATAAGATATGATTAAGAGTTAGAATTTGCTTTTAGAGGCAGGCGAACAGTAAACTTTGTTCCTTTACCTTGAGCTGAATCTACTGTCATTGTGCCCGAGTGATTTTTAGTTATAATGAAGTATGAAATTGAGAGTCCAAGGCCAGTACCAACACCTACATCTTTAGTTGTATAAAATGGTTCAAAAATACGTTTTGCTGTTTTTTCATTCATACCAGGCCCATTATCTTGTATTTCCACTTTCACCATGTCCCCATCGGGTTTTACTTGGATAATAAATTTAGGTTTTAACCCGTTTCCATTCAAGCCTTCTGACATAGCATAAGCCCCGTTATTAAGAATATTTAAAAAGACTTGTTGTATCTGACTGCTCTGACAGGGAACCTCAGGTGTAGACGGATCATATTTGCGTGCGATTTCAATACCGCGAAAATTATACACATTTCCCTGTACATAATCAGTTGTAATCAGTTCAATGGCATTATCAATCAAACTCCCAAGATCATAAAGTACAAATGCAGATTCACTTTTTCTACTGAAATTGAGGATTTCCTTTACAATTAAAGAAGCTCTATTACATGATCTTGTAACTGAATCAAACATTTTTGTTATATTTCTTTTTTCCAAATATCTTTCGATAGCATCAATAGTGGTTCCACACTCTTTAGCTATAATATTATTTTTCTCAAGTTTGCTGGATAAACGGTTGCGGATAACTTGAGAATTTTGCATAATCCCGGCTAATGGATTGTTTATTTCATGAGCCATACCAGCAGCCAGTCCTCCCACAGAAATCATCTTTTCAGATTGTATCATTATCAGTTCTAACAGAACACGTTCTGTTACATCATCTACACGTATTACAGCTCCAGTAAGATTATCTGTTGAAAGAGGATAGACTGTCATATTTAAATATCGCGTTTCTTTATTTATTTCAGTAGTGATTTTAATATCTTTGTGTGTTTTGTTACTAAAAATAGAATTGCGTATTGCATCAATATGGCTGGATAGTTGAGGAAAGCAATCGGAGAAAGTACATCCGATTGCCTTTTTATGTTTTAATCCAGTGAAAATTTCAGCTTCTATATTCCATTGTGTTATTTTCAAATCTTTATCAACTGCAATAAGAGTTGAAGGCATGGAATTGATAATATTACCAAGCAGGTTGCGTAAACGAATCAACTCATTTTCGCTCTTTTTTCGCTCGGAAATATCTCTAACCAAAATAAGAGCAGCGCGTTCTCCCCTAAAAACTGTTTCACTTATATTTAGTTCTACGTCAATCTTATTATGGGTTGCATCAATAAGCACTGTATCATATAGTTGGGAGATTTCTTCCCCACTCATAAATAAACGGAATTTATTATAAAAACTTGGCAGATTTTCAGAATTTATAAAACGTTTGAAAAAAGTATTTACAATTTTATCTAAAGATAAACCAATAATGTCGGATAGTTTTTGGTTGGCAAAACATATCGATTCATTATTTAAAACAATACAGATTCCATCATTAGCTTTTTCTACAAGATTACGGTATTTTAATTCACTTTCTCGTAATGCATCTTCAGCAATAGCTGTTTGAATTACCTGGGATGCAGTATCAGCTATGGTTTCCAGAAACGCTTCATCTCTCTTTGAAACAATGTGTTTGCTAAAAAAAGCAAGAACTCCCATTTGTTTTCTGTCGTTAGATGTGAGTTTGCATCCGGCAAATGAAACTAATCCTAATTCATTTGCCCATTTATGATTATGTACTCTATCATTATGAGTTACATCATTGGTTAGAAATGACCTGTCTTTTCCACTGGCTATACGGCCTATTTTATAGCCTCCGAAGGGAACTCTTCTGTGTACTTTGCCATCTATATGTGTATATCTTCCCGAACTTGAGATTAAATGCAGACACTTGTTTCTGAGTCGACAAACATGAGGGCCATTTTTTATTTCACTGTGTACGCATCCTGAATTGCATAAATCTCCGGGTCTGGTATGCCAGATACGCGCAAAATCTGCATCAAAAATTTCAATAACACTGTTCGTTATTTGTTTTGCTTTTTCCGATAGTGGTGCAGGGCTTAACAAATATTTCTTAAGCTTATTCAGACAAAGAATTTGTTTTTCTGCTTTTATCTGTTCAGTAACGTTTTCAAAGAATCCTATAACACATTTTTTGCCGTCAATAGAAACCGATGGACTTGAAACAATATTCATAAAAATAATTTTACCGTCTTTTCTAAGACAAGGGACATTGGTGGAAATTCTCTTTTTGCCACTCGCCTGTGATTCGAATTGGCTGATTACCTTTTGCATGCTTTCTTTCGGATGAATGTCCAAAACCCTCATTTTTTTTAACTCATTTTCTGCATAGCCGAGCATTTTGCAAATTGAGGGGTTTGCATGAAGAAACCGTCTTGATTCAATATCGGCAACAAGAATTCCCTCATGAGAAGTATCAAATACAGCTTTGTATCTTGACTCAGATATCGTGTGGGCAGAGCATTCAGCTTTAAATTGTTTAACCGTTTCTATGTGACTAAGATTTATCATGTTTAGTTCGAGGATTATTGTTGTTATTTTTTTCAGGAAAGTAAGTGCATTTTTAAAAGTGGGTTCAGTTACAACAGGAACTTTTTCTATGGCTTTTATATATGCATCGATATTATAACCGAGGTTTTTACCATGTTTCCTATACCAATTGATGTCAGGTTGCTTAAAGAACACCTGCCCAGTAAAAAGGTTAGCGATATGTTTATTATTAATTATAATGGGAGTTGCGCCGTCGATAAGACCGTGGAAACATGGGTTAATATTTATAGTTTCGGGTGTCTTGAATATTTTTGTCAGCTGGATATTGCTTTCTATGCAATAATGTACTGAATCAGGATTTGCACGATGGAAATTAGTGCAGATATCTCCCCATCCGGTGCGAATCAATATTTCCTGGTCCGGATATGATACAAGGCCTGTAGTGAAACCAGTGGCCAATGAAAATTGCTTATAAACACTGCGTAATTCTTTTATATTGAGAATAGTCCTGACTGAATGATTACCTTCAATAAGATGCGCTGGGGCCTTTTTAACAGCCTCTTTTGTTTTGGCGGCATTTGTTTTCATAAAACATCCTTTACATGAGAAGCCATATATTTTTTTATCTGTTTAAATATAGATTTAATAATATTGTAAAGTATAACTTAAAAAGCTTTCAAAGTTAATGCCCATTGATGAACAAAAGTACTGATTATCCAAATTCCAGAACTGATTAATAAGGTTATTGGCAAAGGTAAATTTTTTTTAAAACAGACGAATGCAGCAGCAAAAAAAGTATGCTTGGTACAATTCCCCATAAAGCTTCCAGGGAATTTTTAACTTCTAGTGCTTTTTCAGATTTCGATGAAGATTTATTTTTATTCTTAATATTCCAGGATACAATGTGCTTAATCATAATTTTCTCCAAATATGATATATTTATTATTCATGTGAGAGATTAAACAGTCAATACTATTTACTATTTGACTTGTAGAATATCGGTTAAGACATAAATGATCTTTTAATATGTAGAATAGTTGTTTTTTTTGATCAAATAGTATGATTGCTGTTTATTTCATGGAGCCTTCAATATTTAATCCAAACCGGAAACAGATTGAACAGAAAATGATTTGCATCAGCCTCATGATGAAAAAATTCAGTGACAGGATTCAGGGAATGAAAGACGTTTTTATCCTTTAGAAGGTCGATACGATGAAAGATTTCTAAAACAATAATCAATTGTAAAAATATAGAATAGAAGTTTAAAAAAAAAGCCCCGCAAAATGCGGGGCTTTTTAATTGCTTAAGTATCGATTTATGCTAGTACAACATTTTCAGCAGTTAAACCTTTAGGTCCATCGGCAACTTCAAACTGAACTCGAACACCCTCTTCCAGAGTTTTAAACCCATCTGTCTTGATAGCTGAATAATGAACAAAAACATCAGATCCATTATCCTGCTCAATAAAACCATAACCCTTGGAAGCATTAAACCACTTTACTTTTCCTTCTTTCACAACAACTACTCCTTTTTTCTGGCCCTAAAGGGAACCAAATTAATAAATAACAACTGTTCAGACATGAACAGAAATGTTTGGTTACAAATTACTATAACTCAAACAGTTAAGAGGGTTAAATATCACTTTTTAGGATAAAAGCAAGTAATATTTTGCTTTTTTTAATATTTATTTTACTTAGTCTGATATGTAATTGGATAAAAATGGAGAGTTTTTGTTTTGGTAACGATAGAAGAAAAAGACTCAATCTATCATGGTAGCAGACTATTTAATAACGCAAATGTTACATTGTTTAGAAATGATCAGTAAATTATCTTTACGCCAAAATAACTGGAATGTAATCTTATTTAAATAAGCATTGAATTTGATTGCTATCCTCCTGGAAGGACGATAATGAATACCAATGAAATATGGGTCGAAGATATTCTTGCAAATGATGAGTGCAATAAAATCGATATGTTCTGTAAAGAACTGAGATGTGAAGGAAAGACTGTTGTTTTAGCTACATTCCTTACAAGCGAATTTTCATTGGATATTACTTGTGACAAAGACATTATAGATGGATACAAAGAGGATAGTTCAAATTTGCCTGGAAAGAGCGATTGTTTATGTCGTCCGCATAATGAACATGAACTTGCAATAATTGTACGCGCCTGTTTCATGTCCGGTATACCTTTTACAATTTCAGCAGGACGTTCCAATCTAACTGGAAGTGCGACTCCGGAAGGTGGAGTTATTATATCTACAATATTCATGTTATCTCCTGATGTATCTATTGATTTAAATGCAATGGTTGTGCGTTGCCCTGTGGGAATTATTCTTGAGGACTTGAGAAAAAGAATTATTTCAGAAACTGATGAAAATCTTTTTTTTCCGGTTGATCCCACCAGTCGTTGTGATGCGACTGTTGGAGGAGCAATTGCTTGTAATGCTTCTGGCTTTACTCCTGGTGAGTCCGGGTCAATGCGTATATGGGTAGAGTCTATAAAATTTATTTTTCCTGACGGAAAGGGCTGTCGTATAAAAAGAGGAGACTTAATATCCAATAACGGGGAATTCATTTTTAGATATAAGTCTGAAAAGAAAATAGTTCCTGTACCTTTATATATACGTCCACCAGTAAAAAATGCAGCAGGACCGTACTCTGACCCTAGCGGTACAATGGATTTTATTGATCTGATTATTGGTAGTGAGGGTATATTGGGAATCGTTTCTGAGTGTACACTGAAACTGCAGCAAAAACCTTCGGACTATTTGGATATATTTTTTTCCCTTCCTGATGAAGAAGAAGCAATTTTGCTGGTGTCACATATTCGCAATAATTTTTTGGAAAGGTTTGAAGGCTTGTCTGCATTTGAGTATTTTGGGTTAAATTGCAGAAAATATATGGATCACGAAGAGCAGCTTTTCCATGGAGAAGATTCTGTGGCAATATATATTCAGCAACCGCTGGTAAATAGTGCTTTCGAGGATGCGGCATCTGAATGGCTTGATATTTTAATGACGTCGAATTGCAGCATTGATGAAAATGCAGTTAAGATTCTTGATAATGAAAGATCCCGTTCGATATTTTTTAACGCCAGGCATTCGATGCCGGCTAATTCAATTGAGATTGTTCAGCAGAGGCAAACCCAAACCATTATGACAGATACCGTAGTTCCATGGGAGAATTTTCGTGAGTTTTTAAAGTATACCCATGAGTTGATTCGTTCAGAAGATCTGGAATATCTTTCGTTTGGACACATTGGAGATTCTCACCTGCATTTTACAATATTACCGGACAAGGAGCAGTTCTCAAAGGGACTGGAGGTATATGACAAAATTGTTGCCAAATCTGCTGAGCTTAAAGGAGTGTATTCAGGTGAACACGGTACAGGTAAAAGAAAACGTAGAGACTTTTTAAGGTGTTACGGAGAGAATGCAGTTGGTCAGATTTGCAAATGCAAAGCTGCTGTTGATCCCCAGTTTCTACTAAATCGTGGGAACGTGGTTGATTGTACTGGACTGAATATTTAAATTATACCCGTCCTGAATTGATATCCTCTGTTACAGCCATTTTTATTTTCAAATTCAGTCTTTTAAAAGCAATCAATATAAAAATGGCATATAAAAGGCTTGATGAATGGAGTGAAAAACGCACAATGCGTGAATATCAGGCGTTTGTGCATTGTTCATATCCATAACTTTAAGTAAGAATGTATTAGAATAGATTGACTAGATAATATTCTGAATGATATATGATATAATAAAAAAACTAGACAATAATTCGCTAAGATATTTTATAATATAGGAATGCAAAATAAACAGAAGCCTTGTGAAAGGGAGAAAAAGTGTCTAAGAATATCAACCTTATAAATACTACTTACAAAAGGGTCGCTTTATTATTAATAGTAATTGGGTTGCTGTTAGCGGCGGATTCATTTTTGAGGCTTAATTTTTTCTATAAATTATGGCCATTGATAGTTGCAGTCCTTGGCATTGGATTTATCGGTATTTATCTCAGACAGAAAGCTGGTGGCGGTATCTATCTTGCAGTAGGTGAGTATCTCGTTTGTTTCAGCGGTTTGGCGATATATTGTAATTTTACTTCTTGGCACGACCTTATGTTTTTGTGGCCATTGTTTATTGTCTATTTAGGTATAGTGTCTGTAACCTTTTTCTTTATTGACAAAGAAAAACATATTCTTTTGCTTATTGGGCTTTTATTAGTTTCACTCGGAGGTTTCTTTTTACTAATATTTTCGGTTAGTGTTCAGTATTGGTGGAGTATTTTTATTCTGGTTGGACTGAGTTTTCTTATATCAGGAAAAATTAAATGAAAAAGAAGTCGGTAGTATTTATAGAAACTACAGGTAACAGAACGAATGTATTCGATAATTATATGCGCCTTCCTTTAATGGGGTCTCTTTACCTGGGAACAATCCTGCATAACCAGGGATATGATGTTCGGATCTTTAATGAAAATATTCTTGGAAGGGAAATTGATCCCTTTGAAATTCAGGCGGATGTGTTTTGTATAACAGCTTTAACAATCAGTGCAAACCGGGCTAAATTACTGGCAAGTCAGTTTAAGAAAATATATCCGGATTCAAAGGTTATTGTTGGCGGCATTCATGCCTCTCTTTTGCCGGAAGAATTTACTGATGTTGCAGATCATGTAGTTTTGGGAGAAGCCGAGGAAATAATTGTTGATATTATTGAAAACAAATTTGACGACAAAATCATTAATGGGTCAAGGATAGCGGATCTTGAAAAATTGCCTGTTGTTAACTATGGTTTACTGGAAGATGTAGAAACCCTTTATATTATGCCCATAATGACATCAAGGGGGTGTCCCTTTGACTGCAGTTTTTGTACTGTAACCAAAATCTTTGGCAGAAAATTCAGAATGCAGTCAGCGAAAAGAATAGTTGAAGAAATAGAGAATGCGATTGGTTTTTTTAATAAAAATGAGTTCTTTTTTTACGATGATAACTTTACCGCAGATAAAGCTCGTATTCATGAACTATGCGACATTATAATAGCAAAGAAGTTGGATATAATTTGGGGAGCGCAAGTGCGTGCAGATCTTGCAAAAGATTCTGAATTAGTTAAAAAAATGACTAAGGCCGGATTGAAAGGTCTTTATATAGGATTTGAGTCTATTGATGACGAAATATTAAAAGCTCTTCACAAATCGCAAACCAGATCTGATATAGAAAGTGCAATTAAGCAGTTCCATGAATATGGTGTGCATATTCATGGAATGTTTATATTTGGAGAGGATCATGATACTGTTGAAAATATCTCAAACACTGTAGATTTTGCTATCAAGAATGAGATAGACACGGTTCAGTTTATGATACTTACTCCATTTCCCGGCACTCAATGCTATGAACAGCTTGAAAAGGAGAACAGGCTGTTTCACAAAGATTGGGATTATTATAATGGAATGTTTGCGGTATTTCAGACAAAGAAAATAAGTCCGGCTAAACTGACAAAGGAAACTTACAGGGCATATCGAAAGTTTTATTCATTAAGAAGAACTTTACTGGATTCGCTTTCTATGGCTTTTAATGTTTTTATTAATGCCCTTGTCTGGAATTTTAAAGAAGCTAACAGATATAATATAAAAAATTTATTTTTAAGAGTGGGTGCAAAAACTTTAGTTGTAAAATATTCTGATATATACAACTCTTACCTGAAATATTTAAGAGATATTGAACGGAGGGCTGTTCTTAAAACAGGCGTTAGAAAGTTCCAGGATTACTCAAAGTCAGATTCTTTATGATTTGCTTCCATAAATAGCTTTTCTTTCATTTCAATGCTGTATTTATACTGTTCGTGTCTTCTGCCTAAATGTATCAAACTATATTTATCGAAAACCCTGGGATTATGTTCATAAGCTTTTTAAAAATATTCAAAAGCATTTTTGTCTAGCTCTAAATATTTTTCATTTTGATGCTCAGAGATGGTTTTATACCTCAAAACTGTATTTAGCTTACTTTTTCTCTTTTCTTTTGGCTCTTATAGCAAGACCTATCAACACTAATGCTGCCAATGCGCTTATTCCGTGGAATGTGGCTGCTCCCAAATAGCTTAGGGAACCAATCCCATATTTGCCAAAGGCCAATTCAACATCCGTCCATACATTGCAGATTATTGAAATGAGCATCAGCATTGAACAATAAAGCAATCATAATATTGGATATCCGAAACTTAAAAAGGATTAATAAATTGACATTAGGGTGTTATTGAAAACTGAAAGAGGGGCTCCATTATGGAACAATAAAAGTTCCATAATGGAGCAATGCTTAGAAATCGAAATGGAGTGTTTGCCTGAAAAAAGTTGGCATGGTTTGTGAACTGTTAATTGGTGTGATTGAAAAACTGAATAGAAACTTTGAAACAAATAAGGAGAAACAAAATGAAAAAGCTGATAACAGTAGGAATCATGAGTTTGGTAATTTTATTAGGAACGGGTCTTTCAAAAGCAGAAGCAGGGCATAGGTACGGGCATCATCGGAGGCATCCTGGATATCATAGTCAACATGCTTACGGTTACGGGCACAGACCTTACTACAGGCCATCTCGTTCATACTACAACAGGCCATACTACTACCCGGAAGCGGTTTATTACAATTCAGGACCTGGATGTGTAGTAGTTTTCTAAGCGCAATAATTCTTAAAAAAGCCCGGCCTTGTGCCGGGCTTTTTTTATGCTTATTATCGCAATATCAGCATTTTTCTCCACATGATTCACAGCCGTCCCAGCAATAGGTACACAATTTTTCTTTGGGTAATCCAATTGCATTTACCAGATCATTAAGCCTTTGGTATTTCAAGGTAGTTAACCTCAATCTTTGACGGATTCGGTCCAGCATTGCAGCGTGTTTCTCTGAATCAGGATTGGCATACTGATCAAGGTTAATATCATCCTTGCCTTCCAATTCAAATATTGCTTTCCTGCCGGCAAGATCCATAAGTGATCTTGAACGTGAAAAATTAAGAAATTTACAGCCAAAAATTAATGGAGGACATGCCACTCTCATATGCACTTCTTTTGCTCCAAAATTATAAAGTCGCTGAATTGTATATTGCAGTTGAGTACCTCTGACAATTGAGTCTTCGCAGAACAAAAGTTTTTTCCCTAAAATTAATTCCTTTATGGGAATTAGCTTCATTTTGGCAACGAGCTCTCTCATATCCTGATTCTGAGGCATAAAACTTCTGGGCCAAGTGGGAGTATATTTTACAAAAGTTCTTTTATAAGGAATACCTGATGCATTAGCATAGCCGATAGCATGTGCTGTGCCTGAATCAGGAATGCCTGCAACAATATCAATGTTCAAATCGTCGTTTTTTGCTAATGCAGCACCGCAGCGGTTTCTGGTGTCTTCAACATTAATTCCCTCATAAGAAGAAGCAGGATACCCGTAGTAGACCCAAAGGAATGAACAAATCTGCATTTTATCTCCCGGAGGAAATTTTTGTTCAATGCCTTCTTCACTTATCAGAACCACTTCTCCTGGGCCCAAACGCTTTGCAATTTTATATCCCAGATTTGTTAAAGCACAGGTTTCCATGGTTGCTGCATATGCGCCTTCTTTTTCACCGATAAAAACCGGAGTCCTTCCAAGATGGTCACGGGAAGCATATATACCTTCATTAGTGAGAATAAGAATTGAACAGGATCCTTCTACTGTTCCCTGCGCTTTTTTCAAACCTTCTGCAAAACTTGCTTCCTGATTAATTATAGTTGCAATCAGTTCAGTCGGATTTATTTCGTCCCCGCTCATTTCAGAAAAATGTGTGGTTCTTTTACCAAAAGCTTTTTTAGCAAGTTTATCCAGATTTGTAACTACTCCGACAGTTGTTATAGCATAGACACCTAAATGAGAACCGATTATCAAAGGTTGATCTTCATAATCACTTATAACACCTATCCCTTTGCGGCCCCGCATTTTTACTATATCCAGCTCAAATTTAGACTTGAACTGAGCATTTGTAATGTCATGTATATGCCTGGAAATTTTGTTTTTCTGGATAACGGCCAGACCGCCTCTCATCGTGCCGAGATGGCAATGGTAGTCTGTTCCATAGAATAAATCAGTTACACAATCATCTTGCGATACTACGCCAAAAAATCCACCCATGATTAAATTTTCCTCCTTTTAAATATCAAAAAATTAAACAAATGAAATTGTTTATCATGCTTATTGTAGATTGCATTTATTTTATATCTGTATGATATTCCTGTAATGACTTAATTCCATAATTGCCTTTTCTATATGCTTCTATTCCACTTGCTGCAGCGTTGGCAGCAGCAAGAGTAGTAATATAAGGAATTTTCTGTTTTACAGCTGTTTTCCTGATATATGAATCATCGTGTTTTGAAAGCTTTCCGATTGGCGTATTAATTACAAGTTGAATTTCCTTGTTATTGATCGCATCAACGATATGGGGCCGGCCTTCATGAACTTTCAGTACTGGCTTCGATGTTACACCGTTATTCGAAAGCAATTCATGTGTGCCTTTTGTCGCCAATATATTAAAACCCAGGTCTATAAAACGCTTTGCAACTGGAACGATACCATCTTTTTCACGGTTTGATACGCTAATAAGAACGGTTCCCTTGTTTGGTAACACCATTTGTGTTGCTTCCTGGGCTTTATAAAATGCCAGGCCAAAAGAATCGGACATGCCAAGAACTTCACCGGTTGAGCGCATCTCTGGTCCCAGCAAAGGATCAACTGCCGGAAACATGTTAAAAGGGAATACCGATTCTTTAACACCATAATGAGGAATGTTTTTGTTTTTTAGTGAAAGACTTTTAAGCTTTGTTCCCAGCATTAAACTGGTTGCAATTCGGGGCATTTGAATAGCACAGACCTTGGATACCAGAGGAACTGTTCTTGATGCTCGTGGATTTGCCTCCAGAATATAAACTTTGTCGTTATGAATTGCATACTGAATATTCATCAAACCGATAACATTCATTTCTATAGCAATCTTTTTTGTGTAATCAATAATTGTATCAATATGCTTTTGTGGTATTGAAACAGGGGGAAGAACACAGGCTGAGTCACCTGAATGTACGCCCGCAAGTTCTATATGTTCCATTACTGCCGGGACGAAAGCATCAGTGCCGTCTGAAATTGCATCAGCTTCTGCCTCAATTGCATTATCGAGAAATTTATCTATAAGAATTGGCCTGTCCGGAGTAATGTCGACTGCAGCTGAAACATATTTATTAAGCATTTCTTCATCGTCAACAACCTGCATGCCTCGGCCGCCTAGAACATATGAAGGTCGTACCATAAGTGGGTATCCAATACGATTTGCAATTTCCAAAGCTTCTTTCAGATTGGATGCCATGCCGGATTCAGCTTGTGGAATACCGAGTTTTTCCATCATTTTTCTAAAATGATCACGGTCTTCAGCAAGATCGATAGTTTTAGGGCTTGTGCCGATAATATTTACCCCGGAGGCTTCAAGCTCTTTTGCAAGGTTCAGTGGTGTTTGACCACCGAACTGTACAATAGCTCCCATTGGTTTTTCTTTTTCATAAATTGAGAGAATATCTTCAACAGTAAGCGGTTCAAAATAAAGTTTGTCAGAAGTATCATAATCAGTAGAAACTGTTTCCGGATTACAATTGACCATGATCGTCTCGTAGCCCATGTCACGAAGTGCAAAAGCCACATGAACACAGCAATAGTCAAATTCTATACCCTGTCCAATACGGTTAGGACCGCCGCCGAGAATCATTATTTTCTTTTTGTTATTACTGGCCTTAACTGAATCTGGAGCATTATAACTTGAAAAATAATAGGCCGCATCTTTAACCCCCGATACAGGTACAGCCTCCCATGCTTCAGTAACCCCAAGAGATTTACGCTTATCCCTGATAGCTTTTTCAGTTAGACCTAAAATCTGTGAAAGATATTTGTCTGAGAACCCGTCTTTTTTGGCTTGGATAAGCAAATTGTCAGGTAATTCTTTTCCCTTGCATGTTAATATTTTTTCTTCAAGGTCAACCAAATCTTTCATTTGTTCAATAAACCATTGTTTGATATGAGTCTTTTTGTGTAAATCTTCCACAGGTGCACCTTTGCGAAGAGCTTCATACATAATGAACTGCCGTTCCGAGGAAGGCTCTGCAAGCATAGCCATTAGTTCTTCGAGCGGCTTTTTGTTAAAGTCTTTGGCAAAACCCAAACCATAACGGCCTATCTCCAGTGAACGTATAGCTTTTTGAAAGGCTTCCTTGTAATTTTTTCCAATGCTCATTACTTCACCAACAGCGCTCATTTGAGTTCCCAGCTTGTCTTTAGTTCCATGAAATTTTTCGAAAGCCCAACGGGCAAATTTAACTACAACGTAATCTCCGGAAGGAGTGTATTTTTCCAGGGTTCCGTCACGCCAATAGGGGATTTCATCCATAGTCATGCCTCCAGCCAGTAAGGCTGATACCATTGCAATAGGAAAGCCTGTTGCTTTCGAAGCAAGTGCTGAAGAACGGGATGTGCGGGGGATTATTTCAATGACCACAACCCGTCCTGTTTTAGGATTATGTGCAAACTGGATATTTGTACCGCCAATAACTTCTATTGCTTCTACAATAGCATAGGAATAATCCTGCAGTTTTTTCTGTAACTTTTTATCAATAGTCATCATTGGTGCAGTACAGAAAGAATCTCCAGTATGAACGCCCATAGCATCAACATTTTCAATAAAGCAAACAGTAATCAGCTGGTTTTTTGCATCCCGCACCACTTCCAGTTCAAGCTCCTCCCATCCTAGAACGGATTCTTCTACTAGAACCTGACCAACCAGTGATACTGACAGGCCGCGGGCGCAAACAGTTTTTAATTCTTCTTCGTTATAGACTAAACCGCCTCCGGTGCCGCCCATAGTGTAAGCAGGACGCAACACTACCGGATATCCCAATTCGTTAGCAATTTCCAAAGCTTTTTCCACATTGGTAGACACTTTGCTATTAGGCATATCAATTCCGAGGCGGTTCATTGTATCTTTAAATGCT
>JAVCCS010000226.1 GCA_030765365.1 Candidatus Theseobacter exili | reverse complement strand
CATCAGAAATATTATCCTTATTGTTTAGAAGATTTCTCTTTATAATAAATCGTTTTTTATAATAGTATGGATGGAGAAATTTTGAAATCTAAAACCGGAAAATAATATGAAGCATAGTATATGGAAATTTATTAAGAGATTTATAATAGTTGTTTTTTCTTTATGGGTTATTGGCCTATCTGCGTTATTTGTTGCGGGAAGGTGGATTTTGCCAAAGACAGGAAAAGCTTTTTTAATTTCTGAAATCGAAAAAAAGATCGGTTATAAAGACGGAAATACAATCATTATCATATAGCTTTAAATACGGGTTTATTATTCAGGGGCTTAATATTGAAGGACTGGTTTCATCTGAACGGATAGAGCTTGATCTGTTATTTTCTACACTTGTTTACGGGAAGATAGTTTTTGAGAATATTCTTCTTTATAAACCAGTATTTACTATACAGAGAAATTCATCAGGTATCCTGGATTTTCCTATTATAGGCAGAAAAAGCGAAGTTGAAGGCAAGATGCCTTTTTATGCTTTAAGTCTGAATGTTGAAGAAGGATCTGTTATTTTTACTGATTATTCAGTTCAGGATTCTCCATATATTATTAGAACAGAAAATCTTGAGTTTTTTGTTAAGGCAGGTCTTGACTTGCGTATGAAAATGGATTTAAAAGCGGACTTTAAAGATGTTCCATTTAAAAGGATTCATATAAATGGCAAATATGATCTTTTAAAAAAATGTGGTGAAGCCTCCGGTATGCTTTTTTTAGGTGATATATCAGATATTTGCTCAATGCCTTATTTTAAAACTGTAGGCACCGGAATAAAAAACAGTCTTAGCAGCAGTGATTTGAAGACAGAACTTTTCATAAGGATAAATCCAGGTGAGATTATATGTGAAAGCTCGATGTCTCCTGTAAAATTCAAATGGAAGTCTGAGGGGCAGTTGGTGGGAGGAACTGCAAGATTACAGCTGGGCCGCAGATGGCATGAAGGTGACAATAAAATATTCCCGGTGAATGCAATACTTAATCTGGATGATCTGACTTATAAAAGGTCAGGAATCGATCTTGTTGGCGGAAAATTTCAATCACAGCTGGAGTTTTGGGGAGATCTTGTACGGTTCCTAAGTGCAAAAATTGATTTCAATGAATTTCATATTGTTGGAGGAGGTCTTTATTATTTTAAAAGAATTCCTGAAATTGAGTTCAAGGCTAAAATATATACCAGTTTGAATTTTTTATGGGAAGAATTTAAAAGATTTAAATCAATTAAAAGCAGTTGGGCTTTGAATGGCAATTTGTCATCATCGGTTTTTTTGAAAGGCAAGTATAACAATCCTTCATTAAATGGAACAGTTTCGTTTAATGAAATTAATGCCGGGTATGATATAAACACTCCTTTATTTAAGAATATTTCGGGGAAAATACGTATCAAGAATAGTAAAATAATTTTTAAAAGAATAACTGGAACTGTTAGATCTGTTCCGGTTTCTGCAAAAGGCGTATTAAGAACTGAGGGAAACGCATATAAGATTGATATGAAAGGTTTTGCAGCTGACATACCAATTAGTTTTAAAGGTATATCTATAGGTAATGATCTGATTTTAGAAAAAGGAACCCTGCAGACTGGAAATAGTATTCTTGATATTTACGGTAAATCGAAAAAAGATAGCAAGTATTTTTCTTTGAATGCAAAGGGATCTTTTGACTTGGAGAAACTGTCAATTCTGCCTATCCCGCAAATTGAAAAGATTAGTCCTGCTGGAATTCTGGATATTACCGGTACAGTTTCAGGAATGTTTGGGAAGCCTGTGACTTTTGTTTCTAACGCAATAGGGGAATCTGAGGACCTGGTTGTAAGAGGTGCCAAGTTTAATAAGTTTGTGTTCAAGTCTAAACTAAAAGAAGGTAAGGTAGTAATTAAGCTACTGGAATCAGTTCTATACGGGGGGGCATTGTCAGGCAAGATAAAAGCGATACTGTTTCCTGAATATGGAGCCTGGTCCTCGCGACTTAATGTTGATGGTGTTAATCTTGCTCCCTTGATGAGAGGCCTTTCGCTAAGCAAGAATATTATTGAGGGTAGTATAACTGTGAATTCAGTGATTGATTCACCTGGTCCGGGATGGGATAGGGCAGAAGGAAGGTGGAATTTGTGTGTTACCGGAGCCTCACTTTGGAAAGTGCGCATTCTTGGAGGTATCCTTAAAACTGTAACATTATTGATTCCCGGTAATGGAGATGTGGATTTCAAACAGATTCAAGGTAGTATTTTGTTAATAAACAAGCAGTTTTGTACCGATGATTTAATTTTTTCCAGCAGTATATTAAGATTACTTGTTAAGGGGTGTATTGGACTTGATAGATCGATTAATCTGCAATTTCATCCAACGATGAAAACAGTTGATGATAGTAAACAATCAATAACTGAAAAAGTAACAGGAACAGGATTGGGGATTATTGGATCACCAATATCCAGGTTCAGCATTGAAGGAACACTTGACAATTATCGTATAGTTTCTTCAGTATCATCATTGTTGGGAGGTGTGAAAGGACTGTTGAAAATGCCTTTCAAGAAAGAAAAGAAGAAAGAAACTGTTCCAACAGAATAAGTGCTGCATTTCTGTGGCTTACGAGATTCTTTCTTGAAGCCGATATTTCTCCAAATGATTGTTTGTAAGGTGGATAATAAAAAACCGGGTCATATCCAAATCCAGATGTTCCACGCGGTTCAGAAAGAATAAATCCTTCGCATGTTCCTTCAAATGTTTGAATTACAGTTCCTTCCTGTGCCAGTGCAATAACACATGTAAATTTTGATGTTCTTTCTTCCCATTTTACGTTCTCCATGAGATAAAGCAGTTTATTGATGTTTTCTGCATCTGTAGAATTGTGTCCGGCAAAACGAGCTGAATAAACACCTGGTTTGCCGTCCAGGTAGTCTACTTCCAACCCGGAATCATCAGACATTA
This sequence comes from Candidatus Theseobacter exili, assembly GCA_030765365.1. GTDB lineage: Bacteria > Auribacterota > JACPWU01 > Theseobacterales > Theseobacteraceae > Theseobacter > Theseobacter exili. The sequence goes on along the minus strand of JAVCCS010000226.1, from coordinate 10,691 downwards.
CAAGTCCTGGAATCATTTGAGATATTTCTATCGCCTTCTTCTTTGCATTTTCAAGAAATGTAGAACCATCTTCAATTATTTCAGGCAGATTTTCTGGTGCAGACTCAGTCAGAAGAGCAAGAGACGATAGAATTTCTTTGATTTCTTGAACCTTGTGAGAATTTCTGGTAGCTAAAGTAAGCTTTTCAGGCTTTTTCACTTTTTCCCTTCATTTATTGTAACTTATATAAGAACTTTGTTTTGCTTTTTTATCAATTCCTGTATTCCTGACCAGGCAAGATCAAGCAACTTGTCAAATTCGTTTCTGGTAAAAGGTTGGGATTCGGCAGTTCCCTGGATTTCAATGATTTTACCGGATGCAGTCATTACAACATTCATGTCCACTTCAGCTTTGACATCTTCTTCATAGCAGAGATCAAGAAGGGGAGTTCCATTTACAATTCCAACACTGACAGCTGCCATGGGTTCTTTAACAGGTATGTTTGAAATACTGCCTTTTAGCACCAATGAATTAAGTGCCTGCATTAAGGCAACAAAACCTCCGGTAATAGATGCTGTTCTTGTACCTCCATCTGCCTGAAGAACATCACAATCAATCCAGAGTGTTCTTTCTCCAAGTTTTTTTAGATCAATTGCAGATCGAAATGAGCGACCGATCAGGCGTTGTATTTCCTGTGTTCTTCCTGATAATTTACCAAGCGAAGATTCACGAGGTGACCGTCCTCCAGAGGAATAAGGCATCATGGAATATTCAGAAGTAATCCATCCTGTCTTACCGTTTTTCATCCATTTAGGTGTTTCTTCTTTCACCGAAGCAACACAAATTATACGGGTGCTTCCAAACTCAATATGAGCGGAACCAAGGGGTCCCTTAATGAAATCCCTTTCTATTCTTACAGGTCTCAGTTCGTTGGCTTTTCTTCCATCAATACGTTTCATATTTTGACTTTTAACCTCTTTATGGCGGGCCCACCGAGAGTCGAACTCGGACGCCTGGCTTCGGAGGCCAGCGCTCTATCCATTGAGCTATGGGCCCTGTTTTTATATTCAGGGAAAGTATACTAGCAATATTGGATAAATTATGTAAATGAAATAATAGAAGGAAGGTAGAAAAGCATGAAAGATTTTTTGTGGCAGGTTATATTATACCCCATCAATTCCTGAAAAATATCTTAACTCTGTATTTTAGTGCCTTTAAATCTTATCAGCAATACGGTTAAGTATTTCGATACCTTTTTGTAAGGTTTCGTTTTTAGCGGCGAAGGATATACGAAAATGCGTGTTTTTTTCAGAAAAAACATTGCCAGGAATAATTAACAGATTGTTGCGTATTGCTTCCATAACAAAAGCTTCTCCATCACCCCCAGGTGCTTTAGGAAAAATATAGAATGTGCCGTTTGGGACTGTGAATTCGAATTTTTCCAGAAGTCCTTGTACTATAATTTCCCTTTTTTCTCTATATGCATCAATGTAACCCTGCATAACGTGACTTTTTAATGCTTCGACTCCAACTTTTTGAGCAATTGAAGGTGCGCATACAAATGTGTATTGTTGAACTTTTGTCATCTGGTTAATGAGTTCGGCAGGACCGGCGGCATACCCCAAACGCCATCCTGTCATTGCATGAGATTTTGAGAATCCGTCTAGGACTAGAGTTTTATCATAAAATTCGGCAATACTTTTATGATGCGAATCATATGAAAAAGGGCTGTATATTTCATCGGAAATCACCAGAAGAGAGTGCTTTTCAGCAAGATTTGCCAATTCTTGCAAATCATTATTATCCAGTGCAACTCCAGTAGGGTTAGCAGGGCTGTTAAGCAGTATAGCTTTGGTTTTTGAAGTTATTTTAGGTGCAATGCGTTTTGCAGTAAACCGGAAGTCCGGATAAGTGTCAATGAATACAGGTTTGCCGTCAAGCAGGTTAACAAGGTGTTTGTACATAACAAAGTACGGGTCAGGAATAATAATCTCATCGCCGGGATTAATAATAGCAAATAAAGAAAGCAGAATGCCTCCTGAGACTCCGGAAGTAATCAGAATTTCCTCCGGATTTATCCTGCGTTTTTCAAGATGGTTGCGGACCTCAGTTCGCAGTTCCGGAATTCCCTGCGTTAATGTGTAGGTGTTGTGGCCCTTTTTTATTGCTTCAATAGCTTTATCCTTTAAATGGTCCGGAATATCAAAATCCGGTTGGCCTATGCTTAAGTTAACTGGATTTTTCATGTCTTTAGCCAGATCAAAAACCTTCCTTATTCCGGAAGCATCAATTTTATTCATTCTGTTTGATATGCAATCCATTTTAAATCTCCAACTATTATTTTATTGCTGTTGCACAGCAATCATTAGTTTCCCAAACTGTAACTTTTTCAACAGACGTGCGTTCATTATCCAAGTTTTGTGAAAGTGTTTCAAGTATCATTCCTGCAAGATGCTCAGAACTGGGCGAATTTTCTGAGAAAACATCAAGGTCGTTTAATACAGTATGGTCATATTTTGCAATTGAATCCTTTAATGATGACTGAAGTTTGCAAAAGTCTATTACCATTCCGGCTTTATCAAGTTCTAATGCGGATACCGTGACCTCAATCCTCCAGTTGTGTCCGTGAAGATTTTCACATGGTCCTTTAAAATCTGTCAGACGATGAGCTGCACTAAAACTATCTTGAACGGTTATTTCATATTTCATCAATTTTTATCCTTTGTTCGTTTATCTATTTCTTGTTTCTTTACGGTTTTGTATTTTTCCAGTTTCTCCACGGGAACATTCGTAATATTTTCCATGGTGCGTCCGAGGAATTGTTCTCCTATTTTTCTAAAATTTGCTGTTAAGTCTGAAACAAAAAATTTTAGAAATGGTGAATTATTTTCTCGGGCAGCAATGTCATTTTGACTGAGAATATCAGCTGCTTCCATAGCTGTACTTTCAGCAGAATCAACCAAAGTGACTTCTGGGCCCATGACTTCAGATATTACATCTTTAAGTATAGGGTAATGTGTACAGCCCAGTATGAGAACATCAACTTTATTATTGCGAAATGTCTCCAGGTATTCTTCTGCAACGAGTTTACATGCAGGGTGCTTGATCCAGTTTTCTTCCGCAAATGGAACAAAAAGGGGGCAGGGACGGCTTATGGTTTTAATTTTACTGTTTATTTTTCTTAGCACCTGTTCATATGCACCGCTTGCAATTGTTGCCGATGTGCCAATTATGCCAATTTTACCATTGTTAGTCATGTTTATGGCTTTTGAAACTCCTGGATTAATTACATCAATAACAGGAACCGGAATTAGTTTTCTCAAATCATCAATGGCAAGTGCTGAGGCTGAATTACAGGCTACAACAAGAAGTTTTATTCCCTGATCAGCAAGATAAGAAGAAACTTCTAAAGAAAATCTTATGACAGTTTTGCTCGACTTACTCCCGTACGGCACACGTGCAGTATCTCCAAAATACAGGTAATTTTCCTCAGGCAAAACAGCAAGAAATTCGCGTAATACGGTTAACCCCCCGACCCCGGAATCAAAAATGCCGATTGGAAGATTCTTATTCATGATTTGGCTTTCGATGTTGTTTGAATATATTTAATTATGCCTATAGCTATGCCTCTGGCAATGATTTCTCTGTATGAGGGTTGGCGCAGTTTTCTTTCTTCATAAGCGTGAGTTAAAAAACCTACCTCAACCAGGGCAGAAGGTATAGAACAATTTTTTATAACATAAAAACCAGCGGGTTTGACGCCACGATTTTGTGATCCTGTTTGACGGATAAGATTATATTGAATGTTTTTTGCCAGTTTTCTGCTGTTATTATGTCGGTGACGTTCCTTTCTGGAAATGCCAGGAGAATTTCTGGGATAAAATGTTTCAATACCCTTAACTGATCTTTTTCTGTGTGCATTGCCGTGAATACTTACAAAGACATCTGCATTAGCAAGTTTTGAAATGTAAGCTCTTCTCCACAGGGTGATGAAATAGTCTGCTTTACGGGTCATTATCACATGAATTCCTTTTGATTTAAGAATTCTTGCAACCCTTTGAGCAATATCCAGCACAATATACTTTTCCCTTGTTCCTGATCTGCCTATCGCTCCTGGATCTGGACCTCCATGCCCAGGATCAAGGATTACAGTAAGTTTGCTTGGAGATACCTTGTTTTCTTTCCACTTACCCGGAAGTTTTCCATTCTTCAGGTCAAGACGAACCTTTGAAAGAGTTTTTTTTCGGAAAGAATACGGAAGGTACATCATTCCGTGAATTAGTTGTGCAGGATGGTCCATTTTTCTGGTTGCTCCGTTAGCCAAAAATAGACGGCTTGTCGGTTTAAAAAGAAGTGTAAGATTGTCATTCCAAAGGATTAAAGTTTTTTGCTTTTCACTCCATTTTGAATAAAAACCTTCAGTGTTAGCTATGGAATATGCGGGTACAAAAAGTGTTTTATTAAGCATGTATTGCGGATAGCTTTTGGATACGGGTTTAGAACTGCTTGAATATACTATGTTAGGTGATATCAATATAGAAAAAAGCAGAAAGGAAATATATAGACGTATCATAATATCACAATTAATCCTGGTTACTTAATGAATTTAACGGGTCTTATAGCAGAAAACATCTATTTTATCAACTTGGATTTTGCAATAAGGATGAGAAGAACGGATTCAAGTTTTCCCGGCAAGATTTTTTGCAAGAGAAAGAAAAGTTTTATCACCGGTTTCTTTTGATCCTTTTTTTAGCCATAGAAAAGCCTGGTTTGTTTTTCCTTCATTTAAAAGTTGTTCAGTTTTTTTTGCGTAAACACATTTGATGTTATGTAAAAAAACAGGGTCTTCGGAGAGTCTTTTCCCTTTGCGAAGGACAGTCAAAGCTTTTTCATAATGCCCGTCATCAAGTAGATGTAATCCCCAATTATTGTAGATATGATTTGCCTGTTTTATGAGAATGTCGTCATCAGGCAGATTCTTTTGTGATTCATTATAAATCTGGATTGCTTTGTTCCATTTACGCTGTTCAGAATATGATTCTATCCATTTCCAGTTAACATATCTAAGCTGGCTTAATAATATTGAGTTTCGGGGAAGATTATTAAGACCCTTTCTAAGTATGTTTCGAGCTTTTGACCAATTTTTTGCTTCAATGGTCTTTTGTGTCCAGGATCCGTATGAAGCAGAAATGTTGTTAATAAGTGTGGCCCTTAAGGATTTACTGGAATTTGAACGTGCAAATTTCAATCCTTCTTTCATCAGTTGTATTGAACTTTGGTATTTGCTTTTTTCAAAGTATATGTTTCCTACCTGACAAAAAAGACTGACCACAAGAACTTCCAGACCCGGGTAATCAGGATCAAGTTCGTATGCTCTGCAAAAATTACTCAATGCTTTATGTTTTTTCCCGTCCTGAAGCGTTAAGACACCTTTGTTATAATATATTGATGCTATCAGGCCAAGTTTGCCGGTTTCTCGCGGAAACCCAGGTGTTTTGTTTGTGTTTCTACTGTTTTTTGAGATGTGTTGAGTTCTGGCGCCATACGGTGTCGTCGTTTGGATTTCTAATTTTCTTTTTCCATCAAGAAGAATTGCGCAAACATGATCATGAGTTTGCAATCCTTTCAAAGACAGATTAAAGCGCTCGCCCAGGATATAAAGTAAAATTGTTGATGATACACAATTGTAGCGGCCTGTACTAAGAAGTACATCCAGGCTGCAAGCCTCTTCGGTATAATAAAGGAGTGCGTTTTGGTGAAGCCAGGAAAGTATTATTTCTGCCTTTTTGGCGGGCTGCTTATTAGATATTGATGTTTCCAGTGAAATACGGTTTTGGTAATTATCGATTCTTTTAATGTATGACATGAAACTTTGATCATGTATTCCACTTGCTATAAGACAAGCAAGTTCAAATGAAACCCTGTTAAGCTGGCCATCAGAAGTGTCTTTAAAAAGAGCTTCCTCAAGAGATCCCTTTTCAAGAGGAAACAGCCGTGAGCGGAAAATCTGAGATTTTGCAGCAAGTGAATTTGTCTGCAAAAAAAAGACAAAAAAAACAGACACTGCAACCAAAGATTTGGATGAAAAAAAACAGGTTTTCATATTAATTTTCTCATGGGTGTTGGATAAGAAGATATGTTACTATTTTTATCATGAATTTGCGATGGAAATGTGGGTTTGACTAAGAAACATAATAAACTTATATTTTGTTTGAGGCTTTTATGAGATACAGGCATGGGAAAAAACTTGATCTGGATGATCCATTTGTTATGGAAATACCTCAGGGGGCTGATGTTCAGGTCAACTGGAGCGACATTTTTGGATTTAACGGTTCATTATATGTGGAAGTTGGTTGCGGCAGGGATGAGTTTATCCTTAGAATAGCTTCAGAGAATCCTCATGTTAGGTGTGTAGCAATAGATGTACATAGCCAACCGCTTGAAAAGTTAAGGAGCAAAATGAGAGAAAGCCTTTTGACAAACGTCAGGCTTATACGTGGAGATGCAATGCAGATATTGGAAAATCTTTTTCGGGAAAATGAAGTGAATAAATTCTTTGTGAACTTTCCTGATCCATGGCCTAAAAACAGGCATCTTAAAAGAAGACTCCTATCGCCTGTCTTTTTTAAACTGATGTTATCCCGTCTGAGCGAAAATGCAAAAATCGAAATTCAGACAGACCATTATGAATACCTGAAATGGATAATCGATTACGTTCAAAAAGTACATGGTTTAAATTATGTTGATCAGGATCCTTATTATTTAGTTAAAGATCTTCCTGAAATAGAAGAATATGAGACGGTTTATGAGCAGAAATTCAAGGATATTGGTAAACAAATATTACTATTGAACCTGGTTAGGGGTAATTCTGAAAAATGAAAACTTTGTCAGAAGACAATGGATGTCCGATTCATCCAACATCCAGAATAGTTGGCAAATGCATAGCCTGCGGCAAACCTGTTTGTGAAGAGTGCAGGAAGCTTTTCGGGTATTTCTGCAGTCTTTACTGTAAAGAATTAACAAAGCAGGTGATGCCCAAACTGATATCTGATGATGAAAAACAGAAAAAGCAGAAATGGGAGCGCGAAATAGGAAAGACTCTTCATGTTTCTATTTCGGTAATACTTGTTCTATTAGGTATTACCGTGGCTTATTTTGTTTACTCGATGTTTATATCCTCTTCCGGGAAGGTACGCTGGAGAAAGTCTGTTCCTATGTCTTATGGTATTTCTGAACCAGTGGTATCATCTGGCGTAGTGCAGATTATAAACGGAAAGACACTTTTGGGATTAAGCGATAAAACGGGTGAAGAAGTTTGGAAATTAGATGCAAAAATGGATCTTAAAAAATCAATTGTAAGTTTAAACAATAGAAATGGTTTGATTTGGGGGTCGTCAGGTATTTGTTGCTACGATGCTGTAACTGGAGAAATTATTTGGGAGTTTATGACGAAAGCAAGGATTATTAAAGCTTTAGTAACCAGAAATATGCAATTTGCTTTTATTGAAGAAAAAAGAAAAGACGACTCAAATGAGTATTTTTTAACTTTAATATCAACTGTGGACGGAAAGATTATTAAAAGAAGGAAAATAAATTTTTTTGGACGTCCGGTTAGAATGTTTGTTTCGTCAAACAGAATATTTCTGGTTTCAAGACAAAGTACAATTTACGATTTTGTTGAAGATTCAGTTAACAATACTGGTAACGTTAACAAAAAACAAATTGAACGTATAATGGAGATTGTCAGATATAAGGTTAAGAAACCTGCTGCCGATTATTTAAAATCATATATTGCAGAAACACTTGTTGAGGATTGGAATACGAAATTTGAAGGTGATTTTTCTTCAAAGATAGAATTGTTTGATAATGTTATTGTCGTGCGTACGAGTAACGGCTTGTATGGAATATCCGAAAACGGTAATCAATTATGGAAATGGCCTGCTTCAGGTATAGCCGGGTATTTTGGTAATAATAAGCATCTCTTTATACTTGCAGGGAATGGGCGTCTTATAGCTTTAAATATTTTAGATGGAAGTGAAATATGGTCGAAGGATGGATTGTTGGTCTATCCTCCTGTAGCTGTTTCCGGAGGACAAATCTATTTGAACGGTTTAATACCAGGCAAGAAAAAGAAGAAAAGAGATGAGCCTTCTGTTCAACTATTTCCTTACAGTCAGGCTTTTGAGCAATTTACCGGTAAAGAAATTGGTCCAAAGCCTATTCCATGCATTTATGTGCTCGATGAAGAAACCGGTGAATTGCTATGGAAAAGGAAGGGTGCTAAAGGTAAGTTTTTGTTTTCTGGAGGGAAAGTTTACATAGCAGATATTAGAGGCACCTTGAATCTTCTTGATGCAGGTCGTCTTATAAGCATGAAAACAACTATTCAGTCGTTCGGTCCAAAATGGGGATGGCGTCGTTGGAGGACTGTTTTTATGAAGGACTGTCTTGAAATGAGCGCTGCTGAAAATGGCCTGTATCTAATTAATTATGAATCTTCTTTAGGTCCAGACGATTTATTAAGTCCGTCAAGCAGAAATGTCGAACATGAAATGGATATTGTTGCGGTTAATGAGTGAATCATATGTCTGAAAAATCTGAGTTTATAAGTGAATTAACTGAACGTTTGAACGCTACAACAGTATCAGGGAATGTCTGCTGTGTTCATAAAGAGAGGATTGCAGAAGGTTTTTGTGTTTCGTGTGGAAAAGGACTTTGCCGGTCATGCCGGCAGTTATGGAGTGAAGGAGATGTTTGTAAAAAGTGTCTGCCTTTACATTCTGTATTTGTAAAGAGACTCATTACATTCAGTAAGCAAGCTTTTAAGCTTATTTTTCCTGCGTCTCAGATTTTACTGTTTATTAGTGTTCTTACAGCCTTTCTTTTGTTGGTTTCAGGCAGTACAAGGGCAATAGCAAATTATAAGAATACTTGCAGTTTGGTCGGGAATATAAAACAAGTGAGGGATCTGAAAAAAGCAGGAACACTTCTTATAAAAGCAGGACGGACTGAAGATGGCGAAAAGTGTTTTTATAAAGCTGTTTCTATCTCTTTTGATAGTTTAAGTATGGCAAATGCTTCTCAGAAACCAATCGTTCAGTTTGTTCTTGCAGGCTCTCTTAGTGAACAGGGGAGAAATGCTGAGGCAATTACCTGGTATAAAAAAAATGTTGTCGACTATCCGGATTTATTGGAATCAGCTCTAGCTGCAATGGAAACAGGAAAAATTCTGGAATATCATATGGATAATCCGTCAGAAGCTTTGAAGTATTATGAGAAAGCAGAAATGATTGCCAAAAAGGTTTTCAGAAAAAGAGCTAAAGACCCATTAAAGGTTCTTGTTGATATAGCTTCAACACCGCGGAAGGAAGTTGCAGAGGACTTGTCACTACGGGCAATTGCAGAAATTGTAAAGCCACCGACGGAAGTAGTTAAAGACGCTATGATTGCCAGAAACAGAGTGCAAAAAAAATTGGGAATAGCTATTCCTTCCAAAGGTCTATGGAAAGCATATAGCAGTAAAACAAAGTCAAATCACAATGAAATCCCGGATTTAGTAATACAACGTGTACCATGGAAAGAAGAAAAAGATGCTTCTGCCTTTTCGTCTGGAAATTGAACGGGAAAGAAAACCTGTAGTGTTGTATACGATATTAGTTGGTACTATTACTGTGTTTTTGTTGCAGCAGTTTTTTCTTATAGGGCCTGAAGATGAATTTTATATTTGGGGAGGGTTGTTGCCAGGTGTTTTTTCCTGGAAATCCGATTTTACTTCAATTTTTTTACATGGAAGCTGGCTGCATATTGCAGGTAATATGTTTTTTCTCTGGTTTTTTGGCCGTTGTGTTGAAGACAGGTTGGGTCATACAGGATTTGCTTTTTTTTATGTTTCTGCCGGTTTAATCAGCGGATGGATAAATTCGGTCAATGTTGCTGACCAATTTTTGCTTGTGCCTACTATTGGAGCATCTGGAGCAATATCGGGTGTTCTTGGTGCCTTTCTAATACTTTATCCTTTTGCAAAAATCCGGTGCCTATTTGTATCTTTTATGCTCCGTCATGGTGCTTTTTTAGATATTCCTGCGGCTTTAATGTTGGCTGCATGGTTTTTTTTACAGATATTTACTGCTTATATTGCCATAGAGATTCCAGAGGTAATACCTGTAGCTTTTAGCGCGCATATAGGTGGATTCCTTTATGGGATGTTAATTGCTATGGCGATATTCTACTGGAAGGCAAACTATAACGAATGGAGGATGTGCTTTAGATCATTAAAATGGTGGAGAGCATTTCTTTTAAAAAATGAGAATTGGGGTAAAGGCAAAGAGGTCCTTGAGTCTGTAGATGTTAATGCTCCTGAATATAGTCTTTCCAGAATGAAATTAGGCGATTGGGTTGATTTAAGAAATGATACAGGTAGTGTGAAGAATAACTACAGAAAGTCCTTATCAAAAGTAAAGACATTGAATGCCGGTGCCCGTATGTCACTTTATTACAGGATTTGTCCTTATATTGCCGAATATGATATGCAAATTGAAGAGGTTTTGCCGTTAGGAATGACTTTAGTAGGTAAAAAGCGGTATCAGGATGCTTTATATCTGTTTGCAAAAACAATTGTTGCAATGAAAAATGAAAAGCGCGTTCCCAATATTGTTTTTCTTATTGGCGAAACGTTTGATTATATTGGAAATAATGAAATGGCTATGTGGGT
>JAVCCS010000164.1 GCA_030765365.1 Candidatus Theseobacter exili | reverse complement strand
GTAATGATGACCCATCATGCGTTTGAGCATCAGTATATATCGGCAATACATGAAATAAAAAAGTTGGATGTAATAAAAGCTGATCCTGTAAGAATACGGGTAGAAGAACCAGAACAGGGTTGACATTTAATAATAAAATAGGTAGAAAAGCGTAAATATTTTTTAATTAGGAGAAAATGTTTTGGTGTGGAAAGGTACAATAAATAAGTATAAAGAATTTCTTTCGGTCACAGAAAAGACTCCAATAGCTACTTTATATGAGGGAAATACACCATTGATTCCTGGAAGGAATCTTGGCGGGATCCTCCCGGATAATCTGGAATTGTTCTTTAAATACGAAGGCCTTAATCCAACAGGATCCTTTAAAGACAGGGGAATGACTATGGCTATCTCCAAGGCTTTAGAGGAAGGTTCTACGGCAGTTATGTGCGCTTCTACCGGAAACACCTCTGCTTCGGCAGCAGCTTTTTCAGCATTATCAGGCCTTAAATGTATTGTGCTTATTCCTGAAGGTGCAATAGCATTAGGGAAATTGGCACAAGCCTTAATTCATGGAGCCAGGGTAATTGCTGTTCAAGGTAATTTTGACGATGCATTAAGGGTTGTTAGAGATATTACGGACAATCATCCTATTACTTTAGTGAATTCACTTAATCCATATAGAATAGAAGGCCAGAAAACTGCATCGTTTGAAATATGTGATCAACTGGAAGGTATTGCTCCTGATTATCATGCAATTCCTGTTGGTAATGCGGGGAATATTACTGCTTACTGGATGGGGTATCAGCAGTATTATGATAATAAAAAATCAGACAAACTTCCTAAGATGATTGGATTTCAGGCAGCTAAATCTGCACCGATTGTTGATGGGAGGATTATTGAAAAACCGGAAACAATAGCTACTGCAATCAGAATAGGAAACCCGGCAAGCTGGCAGAGAGCGGTGGATGCAGCTAATGAATCTGGTGGATTAATTGATAAAGTTACAGATGAAGAAATACTGGAAGCTTATAAAATATTAGCATGCAGGGCAGGTGTTTTTGTTGAACCGGCTTCTGCCGCATCTTTGGCAGGTGTGATTAAACTTTCTTCTACCGGTTATTTTCCGGATGAGCCTGTAAAGATAGCATGCACTCTTACAGGACATGGATTAAAAGATCCTGACTGTGCTGTTTCTTCTGTTGGAATACCACCGGTTTTGCCGGCTGACATTGATGCTGTGCTTGAAGAAATAAACAGGTAAATATCAGCCTGTATTTTTTTATGTAATTAATTTATTATATTGCAGGATAAATAATGAAACAAAAGGATTAGACATGGAAGATCTTTTTTCCTCAATGAACAGTAAAATGAAATATGTTGTTTTTGTTGGCGATGGATGGGTGATTATCCTCATGAAGCTTTTGAGGACAAAACAGCACTTGCATTTGCCAGAACGCCTAATATGGATCGTCTTGCCCTTGAAGGGCGGGGCGGGTTAGTTCGTACGGTTCCCAAGGGCATGATACCAAGTAGCGATGTTGCAAATTTGGCACTTTTGGGATACAACCCAAAAAAGTATTTTCCCGGCAGGGGGCCTCTTGAGGCCATCAGTATGGGGGTTTCGCTGAAGGACGATGAGTATGCTTTTCGCTGTAATTTGGTAACAGTATGGAACGGTGAAATGGTTGATTATAGCGCTGGACATATACGAACGGAAGAATCAAGGGTTGTTATCGAGCATTTGAATGCAGCTTTTAAAGATAGAGGCATCCGTTTCTATCCTGGTGTAAGCTATCGCCATCTTATGGTTGTTAATGCGTCTTTGCTGGGTGATGATCCTAAGAAGATAACTTGCGTTCCTCCTCATGACATTTTAGGTCAACCTGTCGAAGATTATCTACCAAAAGGTCCGGGGGGTAAATTTCTAACAGATATTATGGAAGAATCAAATATTATTCTTAAAAATCATGAAATCAACACAATAAGAATTGATCTTGGTGAGAATCCTTCAAACATGATATGGCTATGGGGGCAGGGGAAAAACCCCGAACTGCCATCATTTAAGCAGCGTTACGGGCTTACTGGATCGATAATTTCTGCAGTAGATTTAATTAAAGGAATAGCAAAGGCAGTGGGTCTTGCTTCACCTAATGTTCCCGGAGCAACAGGCTATTATGATACAAATTATTTAAATAAGGCTCGTTATGCACTTGGCGCATTGGATGCCCATGATTTTGTATTTATTCATGTAGAAGCTGCTGATGAAGCTGGTCATAATGGCGATAGAGCAGAAAAAATTAAAGCCATCGAACAATTTGATGAAAAGATTGTTGGTACTGTAATGGAAGGATTAAAAAAATATCCTAATAAAAGAGTATTACTGGCTCCTGATCATGCTACGCCGTTGGAATTAAGAACGCATACTTCTGATCCGGTGCCATTTGTCTTATGGGGTGATGGTTTTGAAGCCGATGAAATGGATTCTTTTTCAGAAGATTCAGGTAAACAGGGTTTTTACAAAAACACAAAAGGGCATGAGTTGATGAATCTTTTATTAGAAAAGGAACACCGTTGATGAGTTTGATAGTTCAGAAATACGGTGGAACTTCAGTTGCTGGCGTTAATCGTATTAAGAATGTTGCTGAAAGAATTGTCGGGGCAAAAAAAGCAGGCAATAGTGTTGTTGCTGTTGTTTCTGCTTTAGGAGGTAAAACTGACGAGCTTATAAGAATGGCAAAAGAGATAAATCCTTTTCCAAGCGATCGGGAAATGGATATGTTAATGTCAACTGGCGAGCAAATGTCGTCCGCTTTACTTGCAATGGCTGTTCATTCTTTGGGATACGATGCAATTTCACTTACTGGAGGACAAGTGGGAATAATGACGGACGATTCCCATACAAAAGCAAGGATAGTAAGTATTGATCCAGAAAAAGTTAGTAAAGAAATTGAGATTGGCAGGATTGTTATTGTAGCTGGATTTCAGGGTGTTTCAAGTAGCCGTGATATTACAACTTTAGGACGTGGCGGATCTGATACAACAGCTGTAGCTCTTGCTGCTGTTCTTAAAGCTGATGCTTGTGAAATATATACTGATGTTGACGGAGTGTATACAGCTGATCCAAGGATTGTTCCCGAAGCAAGAAAGATTTCTGTAATATCATATGAAGAAATGCTTGAAATGGCCAGCCTGGGCGCAAAGGTTATGCAAGCTCGTTCTGTCGAGTTTGCAAAGAAGTATGACGTTCCCATTCATGTTCGTTCAAGTTTCAATAATGAAGATGGAACATTTATTGTTAAGGAGGCTAAGGAAATGGAAGAGGCAGTAGTGCGTGGCGTCACAGTCGCGAGAAATGAAGCCAAGGTAACGCTGTCTAAAGTGCCTGACATACCGGGCATTGCAGCGAAGGTTTTCAAAAATATTGCAGAATCTAATATCAATATTGACATGATTATCCAGAATGTCAGTGAACATGGCACTACAGACCTTACATTTACAGTGGTAAAGAGTGATCTGGACAAGCTTTTAGGAACCATTGAAAATATTTCAAAAGAGATTGGAATTGAAGGTTTTAAAACTGACGAAGATATTGCCAAGGTTTCTGTTGTGGGAATTGGTATGAAAAGCCATGCTGGTGTTGCAGCAATAATGTTTAATGCATTGGCAGAGACTGGTATCAATATTGAGATGATCAGTACATCAGAGATTAAAATATCCTGTGTAATTAGAGAAGAATATGCCGAGAAAGCTGTTCGGATTCTTCATGAAAAATTTGAGCTGGAGAATAAATAGTGAATAAAGTTTTAATATACGACACGACTTTGCGTGACGGAACTCAGGCGGAAGGTGTTTCTCTTTCCGGTAACGATAAGATCTTGATTGCTGAAAAGCTTGACGATTTCGGAATCGATTATATAGAAGGCGGGTGGCCTGGCTCTAATCCGAAAGATATTTCGTTCTTCAGAAAAGCCAAAAAGAAGAATTTTCTTCATGCCAAAATTGCTGCATTTGGAAGTACAAGAAGGGCTAATACCGCTGTTGATAAGGATTATAATACAAAAACACTTCTTGAAGCTGAAACTCCGGTAATTACGATTTTTGGCAAAAGTTGGGGGCTTCATGTTGAAAAGGTGCTTCGCACAAGTTTCGATGAAAATCTTAAAATGATTTTTGAAACTGTTCAATTTCTAAAAAAGCATGACAGAGAAGTGATATATGATGCTGAACACTTTTTTGACGGATATAAAGATGATCCGGAATATGCAATCAGGACTCTAAAGTCTGCAGAAGAAGCAGGTGCTGACTGTTTAGTGCTGTGTGATACAAACGGAGGAACTCTTCCCTGGGAAATAGATGAAATTATAAAGAAAGTAAATAAAGCTACAAATGTTTCTTTAGGGATTCATGTGCATAACGATAATGGAATGTCTACAGCTAATTCTATTATAGCAGTCAAAGCTGGAGTAGTTCAGATACAAGGAACAATTAACGGTTATGGCGAACGGTCCGGAAACGCAGATTTATGTGCAATAATTCCAAATCTTCAACTGAAAGTTGGTAGCAGGATTGTTCCTGACGTTAAATTGACTGAGCTTACAGAAGTATCACGCTTTGTAGATGAATTGGCTAACCGCCGTCCTTATGACAAGGCTCCTTATGTGGGTGCAAGTGCTTTTGCCCACAAAGCTGGAATGCATGTAAATGCTGTTGAAAAAATTCCACAAAGCTTTGAGCATGTGGATCCAGGTTCAGTTGGTAACCGGCGCCGTATTCTTGTATCAGAGCTTTCCGGACAGTCGAATGTCTTGATAAAAGCTATAGAATTTGGCCTGGACATAAATAAAAGTAATCCCGAAACAAAGAAGATTGTTGAAACTCTTAAAAAAATGGAGAATAAAGGATACGAATTTGAAGGAGCTGAAGCTTCATTTAAACTAATGATGAATAGAATTCTTCATGGTGAAAAAAAATATTTTGATTTAAAAAGTTTTCGAATACTTGTGGAAAAACGTGGCCGCGGAAAGCCGATTTCTGAGGCAACTGTTAGATTAAAAGTAAAAAACACTCCTTTATATACTGCTGCTGAGGGAGATGGTCCTGTTAATGCTCTAGATAATGCACTTAGAAAGGCTTTGATAAAATTCTATCCTGGTCTTGAAAAAGTTCATCTTGAAGATTTTAAGGTGCGTGTTATTGATGCAAAAGCCGGGACAGCTGCAAAGGTACGTGTTTTTATTGAATCCAGAGATGAACATGATTTCTGGTCTACTATAGGTGTATCAGAAAATATAATGGAAGCAAGTTGGGAAGCTCTTATCGATAGTTTGGAATATAAACTGCTTAAGGATGAGAAAAAACAACAGGAATCAGAAAAAACAGGTAATAAATGAAAGAAATTCCTAAACAGTATAATCCCAAACTGGTTGAAGATCGGTGGTTTTCGACATGGTCTAAAGAGAATCTTTTTCGCTCTGACAGGGAAAATAGCGGTCAGTCTTACACAATAGTCATACCTCCTCCCAATGTTACAGGTATTCTTCATATGGGGCATGCCCTGAATAATACCTTACAGGATATCCTTATTCGTTGGAGACGTTTACAGGGGCAGAATTCCTTATGGCTGCCCGGTACAGATCATGCTGGTATTGCAACTCAGAACGTTGTTGAAAGAAAACTCTTCAAAAAAAAGGTTTCCAAAGAACAGCTGGGCCGGGAAAAATTTCTTGAAGAAGTTTGGGATTGGAAAGAAGAACATGGTAACACAATTATAAGTCAGTTAAAAAAGCTAGGCTGCAGTTGTGACTGGTCGCGGGAACGTTTTACTATGGATACTGGCTTAAGCAGAGCTGTAAGGGAGGCTTTTGTTAGGCTTTATGAAAAGGGGCTTATTTACAGAGGCGACTATATTATTAATTGGTGCCCACGTTGTAAAACAGCACTGTCAGACGAGGAAGCTGAACATAGGACAGTTCAGGGAGCTTTATACAATATTAAGTACCCGATCGATGGGACAAAATGGTCGATTGAGGTTGCAACAACCCGTCCTGAAACAATGCTTGGAGATTTAGCAGTAGCTGTCAATCCCAAAGATAAACGTTATTCAGATTTAGTAGGGAAAACTCTTATATTGCCAATACTTAACAGGCGTATCCAGGTTGTTGCTGATGATTTTGTAGACCCGGATTTTGGAACAGGAGCGGTTAAAGTAACTCCTGCGCATGATCCTAATGATTTTCATTTAGGATTAAGGCATGGTCTTGTCTCAATAAATGTCATGAATGAAGATGGCACAATGAATTCCAACGCAGGTGACTATGAAGGAATGGACCGTTTTGAGTGCAGGGAGGCATTGCTTGTTGATTTGAAAGAACGCGGACTCTTGGGTAAGGTTGTTCCACATGAGCATGCTGTTGGACATTGCTATCGGTGCCACACTATTGTTGAACCCAGGCTTTCAAGACAATGGTTTGTACGTATGCAGCCTTTAGCGGAACCAGCCATAAAAGCTGTTAAATCGGGAAAACTGACATTTCATCCTGGGCGCTGGTCAAAGGTCTATCTTGAATGGATGGAAAATATAAGAGACTGGTGTATATCTAGGCAAATATGGTGGGGGCATAGAATACCTGTTTTTACTTGTGATGAATGCGGCCATGTAATGGTAACCAGAGAAGATCCTTCCAAATGTGATGAATGTTCGAGTTCTGCAATTAAGCAGGACCCGGATGTTTTAGATACATGGTTCAGTTCATGGCTTTGGCCCTTTTCGACATTTAATTGGCCTGATGATGATCCTGACCTTAAGTTTTTTTACCCTACAGATGTACTTATTACTGCTCAGGAGATAATTTTTTTCTGGGTTGCACGAATGATAATGGCTGGTATTGAGTTTACTGGCAAACTGCCTTTTAAAAAGGTATATATTCACGGTAC
Organism: Candidatus Theseobacter exili; assembly: GCA_030765365.1. Taxonomy (GTDB): domain Bacteria; phylum Auribacterota; class JACPWU01; order Theseobacterales; family Theseobacteraceae; genus Theseobacter; species Theseobacter exili. The sequence continues at coordinate 15,561 of JAVCCS010000164.1, read as the reverse complement.
AGTTCGTGACGATACAGGTACAAAAATGAGCAAGTCTCTTGGAAACGTAATTGATCCATTAGACATAATAAAAGAAGTAGGAGCTGACGCATTACGGTTTAGCCTTATTATGATTACAGCTAAAGGACAGGACGTATTTTTGTCCCGCGATAAATTTGACATTGGTCGTAATTTCTCAAACAAATTATGGAATGCTTCAAGGTTTTTGCTTATGAATCTTCAACAAGTTAATACTTCAGTAATATTTGATTTACGAAAAGACATGAACCTGGATGATAGATATATTCTAGGCAAATTAAATCAGACGATACATATTGTAAACTCAGCATTGGAAGATTTTTCATTCAATGAGGCTGTTCATGCAATATACGATTTTTTCTGGCATCACTTCTGTGACCGTTATATTGAAGTTGCAAAATCTTACTTGTATGATGGTGATCAGAAAGAAAAGGAAAAGACAGGTATAGTTTTGGCATATGTTTTGGATTCTGTTCTGCATCTTTTACATCCATTTATGCCATATATAACTGAGGAAATATGGCAGCTTCTTAAAGATCGGTACAAAAATATTGATTCAAAAAGTGATTTCCTGATGAAATCAAACTGGCCTGAATATGAACCTATGTTTGAAGATCCTCAAAGTGTAATATTAGCTGAAAAAAAGTTTGAAATTATTCGTGTAGCTAGAAATATTCGCACCGAGTACAACGTTTCTCCTGCAAAGATTGTTCGTTTTGCAATTAAAACTGTATCTGCTGAAGAAACAAAATTTGTAAAAGAACATATTTCTGGAATGCAGAAGCTATTAAAGGCTTCAGAGATTATTGTCGATGAGAAATTTAAAACTAAAGAACCTCTTCCTTCAGGAATATGTGAAAGCGGTACTGTTTTTATGTTTCTTGACGAGGCGATTGATGTATCGCAGGAGCTTGAACGGCTGCAAAAGCGTTTGGATAAAATTGATAAAGAACTCGAAATTGTAAAAAAGAAGCTTTCTAACCAGAGTTTTCTAAAAAATGCGCCAGAATCTGTAATCAAAAAAGAGCGTTCAAAGAATGAAGCTTTGCTCAAGGATAAGGAAAGACTGGAAAAGAGTTTATTCTTTTTGGAAGGGCTTTCACGCAATTGAGCTCGTTTAAAATAGTTTCAAACTATAATCCTTGCGGAGACCAACCACAAGCGATCGAGAAGCTTGTGAAAAGTGTCAAAAAGGGGAATCAGCATCAAACATTGCTTGGAGTAACCGGTTCCGGAAAAACTTTCACAATGGCTAATGTGATTTCTCAATTAGACAGGCCTACTTTAATCGTTTCTCACAATAAAACATTAGCAGCACAGCTTTACAGTGAACTAAAAGGTTTTTTTCCACAAAATGCTGTTGAATATTTTATAAGCTATTATGACTATTACCAACCAGAAGCCTATATTCCTCAAACAGATACATATATTGAAAAGGACGCTTCAATCAATGAGGATATAGAAAGACTTAGACTTGCAGCTACCAGTTCTCTGGTAGAGCGGCGCGATGTAATTGTGATAGCAAGCGTTTCATGTATTTACGGTCTTGGATCCCCTGAAGATTATCAGGATATGATGGTTACATTAAAGATGCACCAGCAGATAGACAGAAAAGAAATACTCCGAAAACTCATTGATATTCAGTATGGGCGAAATCAACTTGATTTGGTTCGCGGATCTTTTCGAGTTCGCGGCGATGTTATTGAGATAGCTCCATCATATTCTGAAGATGTTTTTAGGGTTGACTTTTTTGGAGATAAGATCGAAAAGATTGAAAGATTCAATCGATTAACAGGTAAACTCTATGAGAGATGCAATGCGCTTACTGTATATCCTGCAAAACACTTTGTTACACCTGCGAACAAAATCAAAAGAGCACTTGTAACAGTTGAAGAAGAACTCAATGAACGGCTTTCATATTTTCGGGAAAATGGAAAGCTCTTGGAAGCTCAGCGGCTTGAAACAAAAACAAGATTTGATATGGAGATGCTCCAGGAAATAGGTTATTGCCAGGGCGTTGAGAATTATTCAAGGCACTTAAGTGATAGAAAACCCGGGGAACGTCCTTATACACTTATTGATTTTTTCCCCGAAGATTTATTTGTTATTCTTGATGAATCGCACGTTAGCTTACCTCAGGTAAGGGCTATGTACCGTGGCGATCGTACTAGAAAAGAAACTCTAGTAGAACATGGCTTTCGTCTTCCTTCTGCTTTGGACAACCGTCCTTTGCGTTTTGATGAGTTTGAATTACTTGCTGGACAGGTTCTTTATGTATCAGCAACTCCAGGTCCATATGAGTTAGAAGTATCAGCTAATATTACAGAACAGGTTATTAGACCTACAGGATTGGTTGATCCGGAAATAGTAATTAAACCTTTGAAAGGTCAGGTTGACGACCTTATTGAAGAAATACGGTTGCGAATTGATAAAAAGGAAAGGGTTTTAGTAACAACACTTACAAAAAAAATGTCAGAAGATCTTACTGAATATCTTCAGGAAACAGGAATTCGTGTCAGGTACCTTCATTCAGAGATAGATGCAATTAAGCGTGTTGAAATTTTAAGAGGACTTCGTAAAGCAGATTTTGATGTTCTTGTTGGGATAAACCTTCTTCGTGAAGGCTTGGATTTACCGGAAGTGTCTCTTGTAGCTGTCCTTGATGCCGATAAGGAAGGATTTTTAAGATCACAAACTTCTCTTATTCAGGTTGCGGGAAGAGCCTCAAGACACATCTCTGGCAAGGTTATTATGTATGCTGATAAAATTACAGAATCAATAAGAAAAACCGTAGAAATAACTGAGCGAAGAAGAAAAATACAGTTACAACATAATAATTATAACAATATTACACCTAAAAGCATTACACGTGCAATTGATGAAAGCCTGGTTCAGTACAAAAAGGCACGTGAAATGGTTCAAAAAATATCAGAGAAAAATAAAGATGATTTCAGAAGAGATGAGTTGATTTACGAACTTGAAGCTGAAATGCAGATTGCTGCTGCCTCATTAGAATTTGAAAGAGCAGCAGAAATAAGAGATAAAATCTACTCTAGTAAAGATTCGAGAAAGAAAAGCAAAAATAAATAGGAAAGTTAGAAAAAATTGAACAGGATTACAAAATTAAAGATGGTACAAGTAGAGGATAGAGTAACTGATTTCAAAATAACTTGGCGCTTTAAAAGATGTTTTTATACATTTATAAACATTTATTTTTAATTTTTCTAAAGTTTTAGTACAGATTTGTCGAAATATCAAATAAGAATAAGTTTCAACAGCCTCTGAAGAGTTTAACCCATTCTTCTACTTGTATGAAATCTGGTTAAATATCAAGTAATGCCCTTACTTTTTCCAACAGAATATGTGGTAAAATGGGTTTTTGAACAAAAGGGTAATCTTTATCAAGGATGTCATTTTTACCTATAACTTTGTTAGTATAACCAGACATAAAAATAACTTTCAAACCTGGACGAGTATTTAAAAGATTTTTGTATAATGTTTGTCCATCCACTCCTGGCATAATTACGTCTGACAAAAGCAAATGGACATTGTTTTTATTTTTCCCCATCATCTTGATGCATTCCTGGCCATTTTTAGCTTCAAATACAGTATATCCCTGCTTTTCCAGACAATTGCAAATCAGTTTGCATACCGATTCATCATCTTCAACAACCATAATTGTTTCATTACCTGTTAGGTTTTTATAAGAATTGGTATTGGTTGCAATAGTTTCTGTGATATCATCGTTTTTCGGGAAAAAGATTTTAAAAGTTGTTCCTTTTTTAGGATTACTGTCAACAGTTATACTGCCATTATGTTGTTTTATTATTCCATGAACCGTTGACAGTCCCAGACCTGTACCTTCTCCTATTTTCTTTGTTGTGAAAAATGGTTCAAACAGATGTTTTAGAGTTTCAGCATTCATCCCAACGCCAGTATCACTTACTTCAAGAATCACATGCGGTCCTGGCTTTAACTCCGGGCTTCTTTTTATACTCTCATTATCAAAAGAAATATTAGATGCGGTAATGATTATGTCCCCGCCGGAAGGCATTGCGTCTTGTGCGTTTATAGCCAGGTTCAATAAAACCTGTTCAATTTGAGATATATCAGCTTCAATATTATCAAGCGAGGATGGTATATTAATTGTCAAATTTATATTGTTTCTTATAGTACGTTTTAGCATATTTTCGATACCATTTACTACATTGCCCAGGTTAACGCTTTTCATTTCAAGAACCTGTTTACGACTAAAAGCAAGTAATTGGCGAATAAGATCCTTGCTTCTAAGTGCAGCCTTTTGTATTTCTTTTAAATCTTCTCTTCTTGGATCACTTGAGGATATTTCATAAAGAAGCATTTCTGTATAACCCAGTATTGGCATTAAAAGATTATTAAAATCATGAGCAACACCACCTGCCAATTTTCCTATCGAATCCAGCTTTTGAGCGTGCTGTAATATTTCTTCAGCAGTCTTTCTATCATTAATATCTCTGCCGCTGGCTACTATTCCTATTACCTCTTTATTCTCATTTAATACTGCTGTATTTATCCATGCTTGCCATTTCAATCCTTCTTTTGTCATTGTCCTTGCTTCCATACGGGAGGTATATGGTGGCTTAAATGTTTTTGAAATAGCTTTATCTGCTTTTTTACGGTCTTCTTTTGGGATAAATGGTGGAAACTTACTTCCTATTAATTCACCTTGAGTTTTTCCGAATGTTTTGCAATAAGATGGGCTTACAAAAATAAGCCTACCTTCAGTATCAAATTTTACAATCATATCCGTCTGGTTTTCTATAAGAAGCCGGTAGTTTTTCTCACTTTCGTACAATTCCTGTGTTCTTCTTTTTATTTCAGATTCCAGATGTTTTTGATAAGCAGTGTTTTCACGAATGAGTCTGGTTCTCTCCAGAGACTTATCAATGGCATATTGTAGAACCACTAAATCTTCTATCGGTTTTATAAGATAATCACAGGCTCCAAGATGCAATGCTTCAATTGCATCAGAAATAATACCCGTTCCGGATACTACTATAATTGGCGTATCCGGTGAATTTTCTTTAGCCCATTTTAAGATATCCAAACCATTTATACCAGGCATTCGAAGGTCAACCAGCACAAGATCTGGTTTTTCGTCTTCTATCATTTGTATACCTATTCTGCCATTTCCTGCTTCAAGAACTGTATAGTTATAATCTTCCAGGAAGTTGCGGAAACTCTCGCGTATTTCTTTTTCATCATCTATTGTTAAAACCACGGACTTTTTATTTTGTGACATAAACTTAACCTTATTTTTGAAAAGTTCTTTTAATACATTCAACAATCAGGGCCATGTCTATCTGAGCCATGATCAATAAATCTTTTTTCTTAAATCCAATTTTCAGCAAGTCGCTGTTTAAATGGTATGAAGCTGATCTTGTGTAGATCGCAAAACACAAGATAGAGTAACATTTGTGTGCTTTAATAATCAACATAAAGCACTTTAATTTTTGCTTCTTCAGATTAATAACTAAAGTCAGATTAAGAAAAAGCAGTCCTTCCATGGAAAGGACATTTCGCTAAAATAATCTCAAACTGTCGTTGTGAACTTATATTATAATCCTATAATATAAGGTGAAACAAGCTAAAAACAAATATAATGATAAATGTAAACGGCAAGTTTACATTGAATTTTAAAGGATGTATAATTACTTGAAATTTGTAGTAACTTTACTATATTAACGTGATGTTCATATTTTGTTGAAAGGAGAAATCATGGAGTATTCTTTCGAGTATTCATTTAGTTGGCCCGGCATGTTGCTTTCACTTGCAATTACTGTTTTTATGATTGTTGCAATGTGGAAAATTTATGTGAAGGCTAATTGGCCGGGATGGGCTTCTCTTATCCCTATTTATAATGTTTATGCCATGCTTAAAATTGCAGGAAAACCAGGTTGGTGGCTACTGCTGTTTTTTGTTCCAATTGTAAACATAATAATTGCTATTATTTCACTGGTTGCTTTTTCTAAAAGCTTCGGTAAAAGCGGGTGGTATGCTTTAGGCCTTATATTGCTTGGTATCGTATTCTTTCCAGTTTTAGCATTTGGTAATGCCGAGTATATTGGGAGCGAGTAGAAGGACAATTTATGGAATATCCAGATATTGAAAAAACTAAACAAATTGTTGATGTTGCTCTCAAAGAGGATATTGGTCAGGGTGACGTGACAACTAGTGCATTAGTTCCTGTTGATCAGCAGACATCTGCAGTAATACTGGCAAAAGAATCCTGTAGACTTGCTGGATTACCTGTAGCAGAACTTACTTTTAAGAACCTTGATCATGGAATTATTTTTACAACTCTTAAAAATGACTGTACTGATATTAGTCCGGGCCCTGTTGCAGAGATTAAGGGTCCGGCCTGGTCGATACTCACAGCGGAAAGAACTGCCTTGAATTTTCTTCAGAGACTGTCAGGCATTGCTACTCAGACTGCTAGTTTCGTTGAAAAAGTTAAACAGTACGGAACAGAAATTTACGATACGCGCAAAACTACTCCAACTCTTAGAATCCTTGAAAGATATGCTGTGCGTGCCGGAGGTGGTCAAAATCATCGCTTCGATCTTTCCGCACAAGTATTGATAAAAGATAATCATTTAAAAATTCAGGACAGGTTTGGTCCGGGTTCGGTTGTGAGGTCTGTCCAGTTAGCAAGGAAGCATTTTCCGGAACATATTATAGAAGTTGAAATTGATGATCTCCAGGATGTAGAAAATGCTTTGCATGCAGGAGCGGATATTATTTTGTTGGATAACATGGGGCCGGAAAAATTGAAAAAAGCTGTCAGTATTGTTGCTGGAAAAGCCATAACTGAAGCTTCAGGAGGTGTTTCATTGGAAATGGCTGAATCAATAGCTGCAACCGGGGTTAACCGGATATCCGTTGGCGGATTGACTCATTCTTTCAGGTCAATGGATTTTAGCCTTGAAATAAAAGAATAAATCTTATTATACAATTTGTGTCTTTTATTAGTAAGTTGTGTAATTAAATAGCTCAAGATATAAAATATTTGCCAAAATCAAGATTATTTGGACCAAAATGATAGATAAAGCACTTGATGGAAAAATTCTTTCAGTTATTAGAAAGAATTTTGACGGTTATATCTCTTCCGATGAACTGGTAAATGCTTTGGATGTATCTATTTCAATCATATCTGAACATATCAAAGCGATGCGTAATGAGGGATATGATATTGAATTTCTTCCATCTCTTGGGTACCGATTGATCTCAGTTCCGGACAAACTTTATCCCGCAATGGTGCGTTGCGGTCTTGAAAAATGTAGATTTGCTTCAGAAGTGTACTATTATCAGAGTACTGATTCCACTAACGATGTTGCAGAGCGCCTTGCAGTAAATTCAGATAAAGAAGGTATTGTTGTTATTGCTGAAAAGCAGGAGCGTGGCCGTGGGAGGTTGGGGCGAAAATGGATGTCCAGTGAGAATGTAGGAATATGGATGTCAATTGTTATAAGGCCAAAAATAGATTATATGAATGCTTGCTGGATTACTCCTGCTGCATCGGTTGCTGTTGCTACAGCAATTAGAGAAGTTACGGGCTTGTCTGCCTTAATTAAGTGGCCCAATGATGTGATGATTGATGGAAGAAAAGTAAGTGGTATTCTTGTTGAGACAGGCAAAGGGAATAACCAATTACCTTTTATGATTCTTGGAATAGGAGTAAACGTAAATCATAAGTTAAATGATTTTCCTGCAGAAATTCAAGATAGATCAATTTCTTTAGCTTTAGCCGGTGAAAGAAACTTTTCCAGATTGGATCTTGTGCAGGAGATATTGAAAAACCTGGAAAAATATTTTAACATTCTTGAAGAAGCCGGTCCTGATACAATTGTTTCTGAATGGGAAAAGTTATCAGTTACATTTGGTCGTAGAATAAAGGTCCAGATCCCTGCAGGAATACTTGAAGGTTTTGGAAACGGGATAGGGGAAAACGGAGAAATTCTTATAAGAAAAGATGATGGAAGAATAGAAGGGGTTTTTTCCGGAGATGTTATTATAGAATAAAATATAAGATATGATGATTGGAATTATTTAAGAGATATCTAAGAGTAAGAAAGACAGGGATGAAAGACAATAGTAACAAAAGGTATATTCAAGAAAATGTATTATGTATTGATATTGGCAATACTACAATGCAGTTTTGTATATTTGAAAAAGGTGTCATACAAAAGCGATGGAGTATTCCAACTAAATATTGTACTTCTGAATCACTGAAACAGGAATTCGACAAAAATGCATTCAGCTCAAAGTCTATTCCCAAAACAATAATTGCCAGTGTTGTGCCTTCTGTAAGTGAAATACTATCAGACTTAATAATTTCTATTTCTGGTAATTCTCCGCTGTTCTTGAGTTTAGAGTCATCACTTGGATTAAAGACAGGATTCAAAAACCCCGAAAGCATTGGTTCTGACAGAATTGCAAATGCATTAGCTGTTTGTGCAGAGTATATTCTTCCTGCTGTAGTAGTCGATTTTGGAACAGCAGTAACATTTGACATTATTTCTAAAGACGGAGTTTATCTTGGAGGAATTATTACAGCAGGGACAGGTATTGTTCTTGAGTCATTACATAAAAAAACTGCGCTTCTTCCTATGATGGAATTTTGTAAGCCAAAATCCGTTTTGGGAATTGATACCGAAACAGCCATTAGTTCGGGAGTGTATTGGGGACAAACCGGCATGGTCAAAGAAATTCTTTTCAGGATAAATAAAGATGTTTTCAATTCTAAACCCCATTCAATAATAGTAACTGGCGGAAATGGTGCTTTTTTAGTGGACGAGATTAAACAGATTGATATCTATGATCCTGATCTGACTCTTAAAGGTATATTTGAAGCTTACAAAAGGCTTAAAGAAACTAGCTCTTAGTTCCATAAAGAATGTAGTTGCCGTCATTATTAACAACTTCACCGTTATAACGATCCCTGTCAGGTGAAAAAGTAAGACGAATAACTGCCCTAGTGCCAGTGCCTGTTCCTGTTGTATCAAGAATTTCTGCATCGGCAGTGAATGTTTCCTGTGCAGGAAAGGTTTCCTCCTGTTGAAAAGGATCTCCCTGATCCAGTGTTCCCTGAGCTGTTATGCTGAGGGCTTCAGATGATAATTGAAAAGTCATACTGGTACCAACCAGTGTTATAAAAGTAGAACCAGAGTAAGTGCCTCCCCAAGGATCGACAACGGTTGTTGAATATCTACCCTGTGGGACATCTATATCTCCTTTTCCGGAACAACCTCCTACGCAAATAAAACCTGTAATAGTTGAAAGCAGACTAAAAAGGAATATTTTTTTTAACAGCATGACTTAAAAACCTCCATATAAACAGGACGCACAAAATTTATAATTAAATAATATTATAGAAAAAAGACCTAAAAGAAAATAACTTTATTATTAAACATTTTTTTTCTCTTTGATCAAACTAGAATCGAATTAATCAAATATTTTCAATTTCTTTGCGTTATTTAACTCTTTCCTGTAAAAAAGAAACAGCTGAATTACTATAAATCAAATTGAATATACTGGAAGTACATATGTTAAGGGTAAATATTCTTACAGTAGGAGACGAACTTTTATGCGGGGATGTTAGGGACAGTAACTTTCAATATTTAGCTTCCATACTTTCAGACAATGGCATTGAAGTCTGCAGGCACATGACCCTTATGGATAAAACCGAAGACGTTAAGAAGGCTATAATCTTATCTTTAAACGAGTCTGATTGGGTAATTGTTACAGGCGGGCTGGGGCCTACTACTGATGACATTACTAAAGAAGCTGCAGCTCAAGCCCTTGGCGTAAAACTGTTCAAAAGCCAGGAAAAGATGGATGAACTAAAAAGACGTTTTTTAAGTTTCAAAAAGTCAATGCCGTCATGTAATGAAGTTCAGGCATTTCTTCCTGAAGGTTCTGTTGCTCTTTATAATTCAATAGGCACAGCTCCAGGAATATTTGCTGCGAATGCTTCCGGGAAAAAGCTTGTCCTTCTTCCAGGTCCTCCTCGAGAGATGGTTCCCATGTTTGAAGAACAGGTTCTTCATAAACTTTTGAAGGAATCAGAAGACAGGATTAAAAAAGAATATATTGTACTGAGAACAACAGGTTTAGGTGAATCTGTTATACAGCAGAAAGTTACAGAATCAAAACTTGAAAAATGGGGTGTTAAATCAGCGTTCTATGCCTCTGTCGGAGACGTTAAAATAAAATTATCAGCGGTGGGTTCTGATATAGAAGAAACAGTAAAAAGATTAAAATCAGCCGAAAGGTGTTTGAAGCGCCGCCTTTACCCGTATATTTATGGAAAAGGAGAAGATGAAATTCTTGAGAAAATTGTTGGTAGAATGCTTCGTCGTCAAGGCCTTACCCTCAGTATAGCAGAATCATGTACAGGGGGGCTTCTTGCCGGAAGATTAACAGAAGTGCCTGGAAGTTCGGCTTTTTTTCATCTTGGAATAGTTTCATATTCTAACGAATCCAAAATTAAACAGCTTGGTGTTAATCGTAAAACTATAGAGAAATATGGAGCCGTAAGTGAATATGTTGCCAGGGAAATGGCCATGGGGGTTATGTGGAAAAGCAAAGCTGATATTGGAGTTGGTATTACAGGTATTGCGGGTCCGGCTGGAGGAACAATGGATAAACCGGTAGGTTCTGTATATATTGGACTTGCAGATAAGAGAGGACAAATTGTAAAGTATTTTCAGTTTCCAGGTGATAGGATTTCAGTAAGATCCAGAACCGTGCAGACATCTCTTGATCTCCTCAGGCGAAGGATATTGAGGATTGTGTAAGAAAAGATCTATCCTTTATCACATTTGATCTTTATTCATAATATATAATCTTCTATAATATTTACTAAATAGGATACACCAACCTTTTTTAGGCGGTTCATCTAAGCAGTTTTATTAGGCTTGTATGCCTTTATTAGAGATAACAACCATAAAGGAAAAATGATGGGAACGATTCGTTGTTTTATAGCAGTTGAATTCAACAAAAATGAAAAAAAGATTTTATCTCAGATACAGAAAGATTTAAGCAATCCTGAAGACCAAATACATTGGGTCTCCCCGGATAATTTGCATCTTACATTGAAGTTTTTAGGCGACGTTGAAGAAGAAAAAGCACCTGTTATAAACGAGTTTATTCAATGTTTAGCTGGGGTTTGGCCTTCTTTTGGCTATGAGCTTCGAGGTTTGGGATCTTTTCCTAATATTAAACTGCCAAGAATATTATGGATTGGTTCCGGAAAAGGTAAAGATGAGCTTATAAGACTTGCAAGAGAAGTTGACCGCGGTATGGGACAACTAAGATTTAAACGAGAAGGAAGGAAATATACACCACATATTACAATAGGTAGAGTTAAATATTTAAAAAGACTTAATATACTTAGAGAAAAGCTGGCAAAAAACAGGGAAACTTTATATTCTGTTGTGAATGTAGATCGAATTTCATTAATAAGAAGTACGCTCACTCCGAAAGGTCCTGTTCATGAAGTAATTGGATCGTTTCCTATGAGCTCACGTTAAAAGGAGTTAGATATATGACTGAAAGCACATCAATAAAACAAAACAATATTGAAGATAAAAAGACTTCCGGGAAAGAAAAGGTTCTGGAAGTGGCTATGATGCAGATTGAAAAACAGTTTGGTCAGGGGTCTATTATGCTTCTTGGAAAAGATAGTACAGGAAGAGATATTCCTGCTATTTCAACAGGTGCTTTGACTTTAGATATTGCTCTGGGGATAGGTGGAGTTCCCCGCGGCCGTGTTGTTGAGGTTTTTGGTCCTGAGTCTTCAGGTAAAACCACATTGGCATTACAAATAGCTGCAAACGCACAGCGTGCCGGAGGTGTTGCCGCCTTCATTGATGCTGAACATGCTTTAGATCCCGACTTTGCAAAAACAATTGGATTAGATCTTGATAATTTACTTGTTTCTCAGCCAGATTGCGGAGAAGATGCGCTTAATATTGCAGAGGTACTTGTTAGAAGTAATGCTATTGACATTATTGTTATTGATTCGGTAGCAGCACTTGTGCCGCGTGCAGAAATTGAAGGAGATATCGGTGACTCTTTTATTGGAACACAGGCAAGGCTTATGTCTCAGGCTCTCAGGAAACTGACAAGCGCGATTGCCAAGTCAAAAACCTGTGTGCTTTTTATAAACCAGATCAGAGAAAAAATTGGTGTGATGTTTGGAAGCCCTGAAACTACACCTGGCGGCAGGGCCTTGAAGTTTTATTCATCTGTACGCATTGATATTCGTAGGATAGGAAGCTTAAAGGATAATCAGGGGGTAGTTTATGGAAACCGCGTAAGAGCTAAAGTAGTTAAGAATAAAGTAGCTCCTCCTTTCAGGGATGGAGAGTTTGACCTTTTGTTTGCAGAAGGAATTTCGCGTGAGGGCAGCATTCTTGATGTAGGCATTAATTGTGGAATTATTGAAAAAAGAGGGTCCTGGCTTTCATACGGTGCAGAAAGATTGGGACAAGGTAAAGAAATGGCAAGGGATTTATTGAAAAAATCACCGGAGCTGCAAGCTAAAATTGTTAAAGAGATCAAAGAAAAACTAGACTTAAAATAAAGTAAATAACTGATTCTGAATTATTGCAATGCAGAAAAATTGATATATTTGGAGTATACAGCAAAGTGGAAAGTGCAAAAATACGTAAAGAATTCTTAAAATATTTCGAAAACAAGGACCATAGGATTTGCGCAAGTGACAGTCTTATTCCTTCAAATGATACTACAATGCTTTTTACTACGGCCGGAATGGTTCAGTTTAAATCTCTCTGGGCCGGTGCTCCGCTGGAATTTGCAAGAGCAGCTACTGTTCAAAAATGTTTGAGAGCAGGAGGAAAAGGTAATGATCTTGAAAACGTCGGAAAAACCTTAAGACATCACACATTTTTTGAAATGCTGGGGAATTTCTCTTTTGGCGATTATTTTAAGACTGAGGCAATAAAGTGGGGATGGGAATTTTTAACAGAAGTAATGAACCTTTCTGCTGAAAAAATGTGGGTTTCTGTTTTCGAGAATGATGACGAGGCTTATGATATTTGGGCAAAACAGATAGGTGTTCCTGAGAACCGGATAGTCAGGCTGGGAACGCAAGATAATTTTTGGGGACCGGCGGGTGATATGGGTGCATGCGGGCCATGTTCTGAAATATATTTTGATATTGGGCCTGAACGTTCTTGCGGAAGAGATGATTGTAAACCTGGTTGTGACTGTGAAAGATATCTTGAAATATGGAACCTTGTATTTCCTCAGTTTTATCAGGAACAGGATGGTTCCAGACGCCCATTAGACCGCAGGGGAATTGATACAGGGATGGGCCTTGAACGGCTTGCATTTGTTTCTCAAGAAGTAGAAAACAACTATTGTACAGATTTATTTAAACCAATTTTGGATGAAATCCGGAAACAGACCTCAATAAAGTACTGTCCTGATACATATATGCCTTATCATGTTTTAGCCGATCATTCACGTACCCTTACTTTTGCATTATCAGAAAATATTCTGCCGTCTAATGAAGGCAGGGGATATGTGCTGAGACGTATACTTAGAAGGGCTGTTCGTTATGCCAGAAATTTGGGAATTGAAGAACCTTTTTTGTATCGTCTTTGTCCTGTTGTAGTTTCTGTTATGAAAGATGCTTATCCGGAGCTTGTTGAGCCCAGAGATCATGTGTCACATATAGTTAAAAGCGAAGAAGAAAGGTTCCTTAACACATTGGAAGTAGGTCTGCCAATTCTTGAAGAATATATAGAAGCGGTAAAGAAAGAAAGTTCTGCAAAGATACCTGGCAATGAAGTATTCACGCTATATGACACTTACGGATTTCCTGTAGAAATGACCGAAGAAATAGCTGGCGAACAAAATGTATTGATTGATATTGAAGGATTTCAGCAGTGCATGAAGGGCCAAAAACAAAAAGCGCGTGCAAGCTGGACTGGGACCGAAGCAACTGGCGAAGATATTATATACAAAAAGATAATTTCCGATCATGGACCAACTGAATTTGTTGGCTACGATGATACTTCATCTGATGCAAAAATAATTTGTTTAATAAATAACGGGAAAGTAGTGAAGAAAGCTGAAGCCGGCGATACATTGGAAGTCATTCTTGATAAAACGCCTTTTTATGGCAACTCTGGTGGTCAGGTTGGAGATACAGGCCAGATTACAGGACCTGATTTAAAAATAAAAATAATGGATACAAAAAAAGCTGTTGAGTCTTTGATTGTTCATGTTGCTGAAGTTGTTGATGGGATTGTTCGTGAGGGTGATTGTGTACATAGCCAGGTGAATTTGGAACAAAGAAAACAGATTCAGAGACATCATTCAGCTACACACATCCTTCAGTACGCTCTTAGAAATATTTTCGGTTCTCATATTAAGCAGGCTGGTTCTATGGTATCAGCTGACAGACTAAGGTTTGATTTTACTCATTTTTCGGGGATGAAACCTGACGAAATAAAAAGAGTTGAAGAAATAGCAAATAATATAATACTTGAAAATGCACCTGTTACAGTAAAAACAATTTCAAGAGATCAGGCTGAAAAGGAAGGTGCCATAGCATTATTTGGTGAGAAGTATGGCAACAAAGTAAGAGTTATTACAATTGGAGATATAAGCCAGGAACTTTGTGGCGGCACTCATGTTAAAAGGACAGGAGATATTGGTTTATTTAGAGTCCTTTCAGAAAGTTCGGCAGCGGCAGGCATCAGGCGTATTGAAGCGGTTTGCGGTACAGTAACTTTTCAACTATTGCAGAATGAACGGGATGTATTAAGCAGTATATGTTCTTTATTTAAAAGCACCAGAGAAGATGTATTAGAAAAAATAGAAACGCTTTCCATGGAAAAGCGCCGGTTGGAAAAAGATCTTGAAAAAAGCAAGGTGCAAAAGGCGGGCGAAAGATTTGATGCTATTTTGAGCGATCCTAAAGATATTTCAGGAGTTAAGGTGTATTCGGCAAATTTGGGAGAAATGGATATGCCTTTATTAAGAAATTCTATAGATTATATCAAGTCTGCAATGGGCTCTGGCGTTGCTATCCTTGGGGCAAGCAGCAAAAAAAAGGCTTTTTTTGTTGTCGCTGTATCAAAGGATTTAAATAAGAAAGGCCTTCATGCCGGGACTATTGTGGGTGGAGCGGCTAAAATTGCTGGTGGAGGTGGTGGAGGACGTCCGGATATGGCTCAGGCAGGAGGTAAAGAACCTGCAAAGATTGAAGCGGCTATCGACAAGGCGATTGAAATAGTTAAAGAAAGCTTGTAGGAAAATCCCCGGGTTAAATAAATACTTCTTTACAACCCACCGGTTTTCTGAAGCTTTATCTGGGCTCCCTGGTGATAGGGATTGATTTTGCCACTCTTTTCTTGCTTCAGCAATATTTCCCAAACGCTCTAAAGTATCTCCAAGGTTTTTATGTGCGTTCGCGTATGTTGGGTTGAATTTTATTGCCAGCTGAAATTCCTTTTTGGCATCCTC
>JAVCCS010000194.1 GCA_030765365.1 Candidatus Theseobacter exili | reverse complement strand
ATTTTCAGCTGGCACTATACTGCACAGCAGACAAAAAAAAACACATACCTTCGCAAACATTTTCATCATTCCCCCTATGGCTATACCTATTGATGCAGCGAAAATTTCCAGAACAAAACCTATTACAAACGGACTTTACCAATTTGGCTTGGGATACGTGATAACGAAAGCATTCCTCCACTGGTCACCATAATCAGCAGCGCCTTTAACCGGAAGCATATTCACGGCAACCCACTTAACATGTCCATCATCAAAAAGGACATTGGACCCGCTGTTATGCCTGGAAAACTGCCTGACGGCAGCAATAGAAGAATAATTCAACTTATAGTCATTTATCTCAACCCAACATGGAACCTTCCCGGAGTTTCCGGATTTCTGTATGTAAGTTATTCTGCATGGTCCTATTGGAAAATCGGGGGAAGGTTCAGCACCGTCCAGACCGCCGGCACACATGCCCTTTCCGTACGAGTTATTTCCGAGAACCGGTGCGTAGGTTGCGAAAGAATTACCTCCGTCAATCTTACGGCTGGGGCATAACAATATCTTATTACCATGAGTCGCTGCTCCCCATACAGATGTATAGGTTTCATAATTATAAGCTGGGTAGGAACTGGGGATATAGCGTGCCAGTACTTTAAAGTAGGCAAATAGGCCTATACCGGAATGCGAACCTATCCATGCCATTGGCAGCCAGCCGTCGTAGTCGTTATTGTAAAAAACACAATTCAACCCGATTTGTTTCAGGTTATTCATACAGACTGCCTGTCTTGCCTTTTCTCTTGCTTTACTGAGTGCTGGCAGTAACATAGCAGCAAGAATTGCGATGATTGCAATTACTACCAGCAATTCGATTAATGTAAATCCTTTCTTCTGCACTGTCGCCAAACCTTGCTTTTGACACAATATCATGGCATACCTCCTTATAAAGTTAGTACTTTGTGTAATATAGCACAGCTGCTTCCTTTTCCACTTTCCACATTAACCGCATTGTAAATTTGTTGTGCTAAAAAAATATTTTTCCCTGATTCTTTATCCTCATTTTGTTGTATGACTACATTATATCACTTATTGAAAATTTGTCAAGCTCAAAATTAGGTTTTTGAAATTAATACATTACAATTATTGTTATAACCTACTGTATGTTTGGTAATATTTAAGCCTTTCAATCAGACGAGGCAGCATCTGCATAAGATTTCCGTCTCAGTGCCATATCATACGAACATTGGTTTTTAGCATTGGCTCCAGAGAGCGAGCAAAATGGGGGAACCAGCTTTTATCTAAGAATTCAATATTCACCAGAGTGCTTTGAGAATAGTCGGTCCAAGTATCTCCTGAAGCTTCTTTTCAATCTTAATTATTCCCTTATTCCTGCCGGTTTTACCTTACCTAAAATACTTGGCAAGGGATATCCCTTTTTGTGTCGTGCCGGGTCAGGGTTCCAGTCATCATTAGCGTATTTTGCCCGGACATCTGGTTTGCGGAAATCCGGTATTTCTATTGTATTGGAATCATTCAATGCTGAACGGTATGCAAGAATTCCTACAATTGACATTGCTACTCCGCGATAAACATTGAGAAATGGTTGTTTTCCCGTTCGGATAGCTTCTGCAAAAGAATATGTCGTAAAAAAATCTCCGCCGCCGTGGCCGGCTTTTTTTGCTATTTCTTCAAACACAGGAAAATTGGGTGTATATATCTGTTCTATTGGGTCTGTAACTTTTTCATGATATTGTTCTCTCACAATACGAAGCATGTTTCTTGTCCCGTGACGCAGGTTCTCCATAAGCCCCTGGCTGCCGTGAATGCGTACCCATACACCATGCCCGCGTAAACTTATCTGTAAGAGTTTTACAATTGCGCCATTATCCATACGTACTGCTATCATTGAAGCCGCATCGTTCACCATTAAGGTTTTTGGCTGCACAGGATCATCCTTTGTGTATGGAATTACAAACCCATTAACTTTCACAGGCATGGTATCAGTAATAAACATAATAGGTGCCAGTGAATGAGTAGAATAGTAGGTTGCAGGTATCCAATTTCGCCAATGGTTTACTCCCGGAGAAATACGGTTCCTGTTTTCTGCACTCATTGGATGCACGTATTCTCCTTCACCGTACATAAATTCACCTACTTTTCCTGCCTTGTAGAGCCGGCGCATTTCCTGATTGAAAACCATATAAGGGTAATTTTCAGCAAACATATAAATTTTCTTGCTTTTCTCAACGGCTTCTATTAATGCAACTCCTTCTGCGAGGGTAAAACACGCCGAAGTTTCCGACATAACATGCTTTCCGGTGTTTAATGCTTTTATGGCAAACGGAGCGTGCTCATGAAAAAAATTCGCAAGAATTACAGCATCCATATCATGCTCAAGAAATTTATCATAATCCGTATAAGTGGCAACATCAAGTTCTTTTCCTAATTTCTTTAGTTTTTCTTCCTGTGTATCACATAAAGCCACCAATTCCATTCCCACTAATTCGTTGGCACCTTTTGCAAAACCTGCTCCTCTTCCAATACCGAGAACCCCTACTTTAATTTTACCAGCCACGTTAATCTCCTTTTGTTGACATTTCGTCAAAAAGTTATTACTGCACATAATATAATTTCTTCTATTTTTTTGCAATTTTACTTTTTACGTCCAGAAGCCAGCGAGGACGTTTAATAAATTCGCCGCTCTGGAAAGTCTGTTCAATTTTTTTCTGTTTCTCCAAATAATTAAAGCAACTTCTCATACAACCTTTGCTTCCACCAATTCCATAACTTCCGCCTGCTCCCCATTTCGCAATATATGAATGTCCTTCAATAATACATCCTGAAGGGAATTCTTTTGTTTTTCTCCATTTTCCCTGTGATAGTGTCCAGCAGAATTTATATGCTGCTTCTTCTGAAAAATTTTGTTCTTTCGCATCTATATTCCATCCGGGAAAAGATTTATGAATAAAAGGTGAAACTCGGGAATCGCCGCCATGATAAGACAATGTGCATTTCCCCATATCGACATCAGCCCATTCATAAATATTGTTTTCTATTTTTATTTTTACTGTTTTCCCTTCTTTTATATCCGGAATAGCACCGGAAGGGCATCCTTTTACACATTCCATACATTTTTTACATATTGTTCCCGGTTCTATTAAAGGGTCTGGTTCTAATGGTAAATCAGTGATAATGGCAGCAAGTCTTTGTCTTGGTCCAAACTTTTTTGTAAGGAAAACTTTTGACCAGCCCATTTCTCCAATACCGGCGGCAGTTGCAGCGATACGAAT
>JAVCCS010000036.1 GCA_030765365.1 Candidatus Theseobacter exili | reverse complement strand
CCCGTTATAATCAGATGAAGTGATTGTAAGAGGACCTTTTAATTTATCGAGCATTCCCCTAATTTTTTCTCCCATCCCGGCAGACATATCCAGTTTTGCAACAATCAAAAGCGAAGGATTAACAGCACCAGCCGGTCCCCCTACAAGTGCAATACCAACATCCTGGCCAAACAACCCCAATATGTTTTCTTCATTAAGTTCAATACCAAGGTTTGCACTTGCCTGCTGGGTTAATAGATCAAGACTGGGGCCCACATTAGCGGTTTCCCAAACAGGAAGGCCGACAACCTGTTTCCAAAAATCTGAATTTTTTAAACTATCCCAGGTCCCCTTAATATCAACAGCAGAAATGAATAGCAGAGAATCAGCCGGGACAACATTAACTACCTCTAGCCTACCCTTAATATCGGTTCTTTTTGTAACGCTTACTTTTTCAGTAACTTCAGTCCTTGTCTCGCCACTTTTATCAACAACTTCAACCTTTTCAACATATTTAGTAGTTTCAGGTTTCTTAAGCACCAAAACTCCGATACCTATACCAACAATAACAACGGCCGCAATAAGTCCAGCCACTAATCCCTTGCTCATTATACAATCCCTCCTTTTAGAATACGTTCCAGAACTAAACTTTTTATTCGAAGAATTTAAACATTATAAAAATTAAAATTCTCCAAAAAATATTTCAAGAAAACCATTAATTTATGGACGCGTTTTGCACCTTAGGCGCCTACGAATACTTCTGAAAATCTGAGACGCTTTCTTTTCTGTAGGAAGCGTATATTCCCAATCGCCACCACCGGCATGCTTTTCCTCTTGAATCCTTACTACAACTTCAGTCTCAAGCTCACTGAGTTGTATAACCTGAATATTCAGCCTGTAACGTGTAACAGGTGAAATTCTTAGCAACCACCATTCTACTACCCAGTCAGTTTGAACTACACCGTTTTCACTGTCGATAGCAAGAATAGGATCTTTCCTTTTTTCAATAACATCCATCAGCGTGTCCCAAACTTTATCAGCCGGAGCAGAAAATACTCTTGAAGGAGCATAGTGTATTTTTACTATAGGCCCGAAAGAATCGTGAGCAACAATAGGAACAGATACACATCCAGTCACAGCAAATAAGGTTAGGCATGCCATCCAAACGAAAATTTTTCTCATCTCTCTAGCCCCTCTCTTTTCAGAAGATCAGCTTATCATATTGTTTCACTACTTTATCAAAAACACACACTACTGTATAAAACACAACTTGTTTAAAGCAAGAAACTAACACAATTTTACTGATGGCGTCAATAAAAATTAAGAATATCAGTACATAAATTTGATAAATACTGCTTTTTTAATAAAAACATCACATATCAATTTTGAAATATTTTAAATATATGAATAAAAAAGACGGAATATTCTATTAAAATATCCCGTCCTTAATATTACATTTGAATCCTTTACCGGATTCTATTTTATATTATTCAAAATAATATCTGATACCTATGCTTGCAGAAAAGTTATTTAATTCCACATCACCACTTATTGTGTTTGAATCTGCTTTTGCCCAAGTATAACGAGCCTCACCAAATACTGCCCACCATTCGTTTAACATAATATCAACACCGCCCGTTACGTGCCAAGTCATGCTGTTTTCAATATCAATTTCATCAGCATTATTGAATGAATATCCAATTCCACCGCCTATAAAAGGAAGCAATCTAGAATGAACAGGAGCAAGATATTTAATAGTCAGACAAACAGGAATCATTTCTACTTTTTCAGCACTTGTGACACCAGCTACTTCAGCATCAACATCAAAATAATCAACTTCCAACTCAACTGCCCAAACTTGACTTGGTACATGTGTAAGAACCAAACCACCACCGGCCCCATCATCACCATCAGTCATATTTAAATAAGTACCTTTGAGCCCGATCCCCCAACTATAACTGAGATCCACGGTCCCGCGTCCAGCTTCAACATCTGCAAATGCAAATGAACCCACACATAACACAGCAGCCAATGCAAGAGCGACTTTTTTCATAATAACCTCTCCTTTCAAAAGAAATTATACAATATCACCAGATTTCGAATTATTGGATAACTATTAAAGATTAGGAATTTCGGTCTTCAGAGTCAAGAGAAAACATATAGAAATAAAGCACGCAAGCATAAAGCAAAAGCTATGTGCAAAGTTTTTAAGGAAATCTCGCCTTTTGAAATCTATTAAAGTGTATTGCAAATTATTCAAATTACCCCAATATTATTCGTTGCATTTCCGCTATACAGCTTTTAAACTGAAGCAACTCGTTATAAAAACAAGGATTACAATTATGACAAAGAAAAAAAGCATCCTTACCGGTGACAGACCTACAGGACCTCTTCATTTGGGGCATTATGTAGGTTCACTTGAAAACCGCGTGAAGCTCCAGCATGAATATAACACATTTGTAATTATCGCTGATGTTCAGGCGCTTTCAACTAATTTTGAACATCCCGAAAATTTATGGGACGATATCAGAAAAGTCACTCTTGACTATCTCTCTGTAGGTATTGATCCTGAAATATCAACTATTTTTGTCCAGTCGCTCGTACCGGA
Organism: Candidatus Theseobacter exili; assembly: GCA_030765365.1. GTDB lineage: Bacteria > Auribacterota > JACPWU01 > Theseobacterales > Theseobacteraceae > Theseobacter > Theseobacter exili. Next base: position 5,225 of record JAVCCS010000036.1, on the reverse strand, counting down.
TATTGCAGAACTTGCACAGTATTTTTCAATGTATATTTCCGTTAATGTTTTGCGTCACAATCCTACAATAAAAACAGAAGCTTCCGAACGCGGATATAAAGAAATGATGTACGGTTTTCTGGGCTACCCGATAAGCCAGGCAGCCGATATTTCAATTTTTAAAGCTAATCTGGTCCCTGTTGGAGAAGACCAGGTTCCTCATATTGAACTAACACGCAAAATTGTCCGCAGATTTAACCAGCTTTATGGCGAAACTCTTGTTGAACCCAAAGCACTTGTTAGTAACTGTCCAAGACTGGTTGGTCTTGATGGTAACACTAAAATGAGCAAAAGCCTGGGAAATGCAATTTATCTTTCTGATCCGGATGAAATAATCGCAAAAAAAGTGCGGTCTGCAGTGACAGACCCTGCCCGTATACATCCTACAGATCCCGGACATCCGAATATATGCAGTGTTTTTGCTTATCAAAAAACATTTAATCCTGAAAAAACGGCAGAAATAGAAAGCAACTGTAAAGCAGGAAAAATTGGTTGTGTAGCTTGTAAAAAGATGCTTTCTGAAACACTGACAATTTTTCTTGAACCGATTCGTGAGCGTAGAAAAGAGTACGAAAAAAACCCAAAGGTTATAGACGAGATACTGATGGAAGGAACAAAACGGGCACGCAAGGTCACAAATACAACCATGTCCGAAGTACGTCAGGCCATGCATATTGATTACTTAAACAAAGCCCGTCTATGAAAAAACGTTCTGCAATAAAAACAATCCTGCTTTTACTGTTGCTTGCCTTTCTGGTTACTACTGCTGTCCTTCGCCCTTTATATACAGTAATGGTTGTTTCAGACTCAATGGAACCAACTTTGTACGAGGATGACCGTGTTCTTATTTTAAAGAAAGAATTCTGGAGCAGACCTTTGATCCGTGGCGATGTTTTGGTTATTAAAGACCCCTCAGGGACAAATGACCTTCTTATTAAGCGTGTTATTGATCTTCCCGGTGATAATATATGGATTGAAGAAGGAGCCCTGTATATAAATATGGCTATAGCCAGGGAACGGTATCTTCCAGTTAAAGCAGTTTATAAATACGGCCCAAAGAAAATACGCAAAAACCGTATTTTCGTACTGGGAGATAACCGCAACCTTAGCGAAGACAGTTCCCTTTGGGGACCAATTAAAGATGATCTGATAGTTGGAAGGGTACTTGCCTGTTACTGGCCTTCTGAACGTTTTCAAATAGTTAAATTGAAATCTTCAAGAAATAAGAAGAAATGAAAAAAGAGAACATCTTCGTATCAATGAGCGGTGGAGTTGACAGCTCTCTTGCGGCTGCTCTTTTGAAGAAGCAGGGTCATAACGTTACAGGAATAACTATTAAACTCTGGTGTTATGAAACAAAACCTGACACAGAAAAAGCATGTTGTTCCCTCCAGGCAGTTAACGATGCTAAAGAAGTCGCCCATTCTCTTAATATTCCGCACTATGTGTGGAATATGGAAAAAGATTTCCGAAAAACTGTCCTGGAAACATTCTGTTCAGAATACATGTCAGGTCACACACCCAACCCATGTGTTCTTTGTAACGCCAAACTGAGGTTTGACATAATGTTAAACCGCTGCCTTAATATGGGTGCTGATGCAATGGCTACAGGGCATTACGCACAAATCCGTTTTTTGTCTGATCAAAACCGGTACGCCCTTTTTAAAGGTATGGATAATACAAAAGATCAATCTTATTTTCTTTGCGGCATACCGGCAGGTAAACTGCAGAATATTCGGTTTCCTCTAGGAAACATAACTAAAAAAGAAACACGAACCCTTGCCAAATCCTTTGGGCTGAAAACATCTGAAAAAAAAGAAAGCCAGGACCTTTGCTTTGCAGCTGAAGGCAAATACAGTGATATTCTTAAGGAACTCTACGATAAACCGTTTCAGCCGGGAGAAATCAGGAACAGTCGGGACAATCTTCTTGGAACTCATAAAGGACTCTGTTTTTATACAATTGGCCAAAGAAGAGGACTGGGCATTGCTGCAGGACATCCTCTTTATGTTACAGGTCTTGAAGCAAAAAACAACATTTTGCGAGTAGGATGCGAAAATGAGCTTTTTTCAAAAGATTTTGCAGTTTCAAATATTAACTGGTTTGACCCAATAACATTTAAAAAAACAATTGAATGCAGTGTTAGTATCAGATCTACACATAAAGGAAGTCCTGCACTAATAGAATGGACAAATACTCAAACTATAAAAGTTTCCTTTAAAGAACCCCAAAGATCTATCTCACCCGGTCAATCTGCCGTATTCTATGATAATAACGAGCTCCTTGGTGGCGGGATTATCCAATAGTTTTTTGTAAAATGAATATCGATTAACGTGTGAAGATTTTAATTATTTACGTTTAAGATAACTGGAATTTGAACCGCACAGCGGTTTAAATTTCCATGTTCATTGCATTGTTATATGCAATTTCGATTCGACTACGATTTCCGACTCCAAATACTTGCTAAAATAGCCCCTGAAATGTTGTGCCAAATAGAAAATATAGCGCTTGGTAAGGCTGTAACAGGAGAAAAGTGGGTGTGAGCAAGTGCTGCACCGAGACCCGAATTTTGCATACCAACTTCGATTGAAATGGCACGACAATTCTTTCTCTCTTGTTTAAAAATACGAGCTGTAACATACCCCAATAACAAACCCAGTAAATTATGAAGTACAACTGCCAGAAAAATAACGATGCCCATTGTAATTATATTTTCAACATTCAAGGCGACAACACAAGCAATAATAGCTATGATGGCAAGAACAGAAACAAATGGCGTCAATTTCTCAGCTTTATCTGCAATCTTTGGTAAAAATTTCTTAACTAAAAGACCGATTACGACTGGCACTAAGACAATTTTAAGAATGGATAGAAATAATTCTATTGGATCAATAAGCAACCAGCGTTGGGCATAAAAAAGAATCAGATAAGGCGTTAAAATAGGAGCGAGTAATGTCGATATTGTGGTCATGGCAACAGACAACGCAACATTGCCACGTGAAAGATAAACCATAACATTAGAAGCTGTTCCTCCTGGGCAGGCGCCTACCAAAACAACGCCCGCTGCTATTTCCGGTGGTAGTTTTAATAAAATAGCCAGTAAAAAACCCAGAGCTGGCATGACAAGGAATTGCAAAGTAACACCAATTATGATGGGAACAGGTTTAACAAAAGCAATCTTGAAATCGTCAAATTTTAACGTCATCCCCATTCCAAACATAATGATACCAAGCAAAAAGGCAATATGAGGTTTGATTGCTAAAAATACAGTTGGAAAAAGATATGCAATGATAGAAACAACGATTACCAAAACAGCAAAATATGATGTCAGTATTTTATTTATTCGTGACAATTGATTCATAACTTTATCCAAGTTTTAATTGCATATAACGTTCTGAACTCGCCTACAGCCCATGTACTCTGCCGTTCGGATGATCGTCACGGACTTATTAGCCGTACTTTACATCTTTCCTCCTCTATATCCCCGTGTCCTATTGCTCTGCTTTGTTTAAATCCGCTTTGGGGTCACGACTAAAGTCCCATGTCAGATAGTCTAAACTCATTGGTAACGATAGTTCCAAACTTGGAAGCATTTGGACTCCAACTTCCACTTTGCTAGGACGACATTCTAGTAAATGACCACCTCGGCGTCTATCTGCCGAGAGAAAATGGAGATGTAACCCCGGCACATTCACGAATCCCATGAATCCCGGCGTAAAAAAACCCAGCAAAGTCCCCTCAATATCCGTAAATGTGAAAACTTGTTGTTCCTGGGCTGCTTCAACCAATGGTCGATAATTCTCCTGTTTTGGCACAGACCGAACCTTAATGTAAGAAAAGAGTCCTTCAATCCTAAGTGCATAAAAGATATTAGGAGAGGGCAGAAGCCGCTCTATCCAAGCCTTAAAATCCGCATAGGGTAGGTCTACTTCCAATCGGTCTTGACACAATGATCGATAAAAAGTCACACAAGCAAACGGTGTCAATGCTTGTTCCGTGACTCGATGGACTTGTCCTGTCCCGGCGATTTGATAAATTTCCCCGTCTAGCATGACCATCTCGCCATCTAAATCATCGAAGGTGCCTAGCCCAAAATCACCGTGCATCTTAATTTGCGAAAGAGGTATCTTTTCTTCATAGATACCTTCAACAAGTGCAATAACTGGGGCACATAAATAAATACGATTAGTATTAAGATCCATCGATTCATTCAAATTCATGGTCATTCAAGATTATTTCCTGTCTGCTTGATCGCCTAACGTCCCAAGCTGACCTACAGCCCACGGACTTTGCCAATCTTCTGATCGCGGCCACGCTTATTCGCCGTTAGATGCAGCGTTTTGTTATGTGTTTTGTTCTAATGATTCTATCTTATGTTCTAAAAGATTGCCATCATTGCCATAAAACCTATAAAGTATTCCTGTCTCTAACTGATCTTTAATACTTTCAAAATGTTTTACAGCGTCACAAGGTATCCGTTTTTGTCATCATAGTCCTTGCAAAACCATTCCCACTCTTTGTAGCCATCTTCTTTGAGTTCAATGGTCAGAAGTCTATGATGTTTTTTGCAACAAGAAGCATTATTTGTATCAGGCCATTTTTCTGGTCCGTTGAAATGTTTACAGGTTGAACAATCAAGTCCAACAGAATCCCATCTTGCATTATATGGAAATGTATCTTTTACAGTCATAAGACTCCTCACATAACGTTCCAAGCTCACCTACGGCCCACGGACTCTTGCCAATCTTCTGATCGCCACGCGCTTATTCGCCGTTCGCTACATTGTTTATTTATTTTCCGTTTTGATCCAGGTAGTTTTTAGAGCGGGTCCTCACATTTTTCTCAAGATTGCGATACCAAAACGCATAATCGTATTTATGATACACACCCTGTGGAAATGGACCAATATCAAACTTATCGGGTGGTGTGGTGATAAGTGCACCTGTTTCTTTATCCACACGAGCACCTGCGTAGTGTGGAATCTCTCGTTCAATGTGGCTGGTTGTGTCACTAAAAAAGACAGCACCGAGGTTCAAAGACTTATCTGCCGGTGTTTCGTCAGTTGTCCAGTTTAGCGGATTAATACAAAATTCTCCTGGCAGTAATACGGGAGAACCAGTTGCCCCGGGAGCTTGGGTATTATAAGAAATAATTACGCCTGTATCGGTTGCTTGTGTTGCGGGCTT
>JAVCCS010000127.1 GCA_030765365.1 Candidatus Theseobacter exili | reverse complement strand
TGGAGATAATGTGTCGATGGAGGTAGAACTGATAACGCCTATAGCAATGGAAAAGACGCTACGTTTTGCTATACGTGAGGGTGGTCGTACGGTTGGTGCCGGACGTATCACTGAGATTATAGAATAGGGCTGAGCTGGAAGCTGGAAAGACGAGATAAAAAATGCGTGAAATCATTACACTGGCTTGTACGGTTTGCAAACGGAGAAACTACACAACGCAAAAAGATAAGAAAAAAACTCCGGAACGGTTAGAATTAAAAAAATATTGCAGATTTGACCGAAAGCATACAGTTCATCGCGAAACGAAATAGAGAATAATAAACTTTATCAGGCAAAAAAGGTCTGTAGCTCTAACTGGCAGAGCGCCGGTCTCCAAAACCGGATGTTGTGGGTTCGAATCCCTCCAGGCCTGCCAAATATTTGAGTGATAGCAAAAATCTTCTTTGAAAAAGAGGGGTGTTTTTGCGTTTTATGATGGTTTTGAAATGGTAGGATGGAAGGGATTACTGAAATGCTGAAACAGTTTTCAACTTTTTTTACAGAAGCCAAGGCTGAATTGAAAAAAGTATCGTGGCCAACACGAAAAGAGATTATTGATTCTACGATAGTAGTAATAGTATCAGTAATAATAATGGCTGTTTTTATTGGTTTGGTCGATTTTGTTCTTGCCCGGATGGTGAAATTTATAATTCGATAAATTAGGTATTTGATTAGGGATTTAACGTATGGAAAAACATTGGTTTGTAGTTCACACTCTTTCGGGGCAGGAACAGAAAGTTAAAAAAGCGTTAGAAAGCCGTATAGAGCCTGAAGGATTTTCTGAGCAAATATCAGAGGTTTTAATTCCTGTTGAAAATGTTTCTGAAGTCAAAGCAGGGAAAAAAACAATTTCGACAAGAAAATTTTTTCCAGGATATATACTTGTTGAAATGGAAATGAATGATGCAACTTGGTATTTTGTTAAGAATACTTCAGGTGTAATAGGTTTTGTTGGTTCAGGCAAACCTGTTCCTTTGATGAACCATGAAATACAGGATGTTTTAGATCAGATTGAAGAGAAAAAAGAGAAAGTTAAACCAAAAGTTCTTTTTGAAAAGGGAGAAGCTGTAAAAGTTACGGAAGGACCTTTTGTAAACTTTACAGGTACGGTCGAGAGCGTTGATCCCGATAGAGGGAAATTAAAAGTAATGACTTCAATTTTTGGGCGGGCAACTCCGATAGAACTGGAATACTGGCAGGTAGAAAGGACCTGATATTATGGCAAAAAAGGCTACGGGATTAATTAAATTACAAATTCCGGCAGGACAAGCAAATCCGGCACCTCCTGTGGGCCCAGCTCTGGGTCAACACGGGGTAAATATAATGGAATTTTGTAAGGCGTTTAATGCAAAAACACAGGATAGAGCAGGACTGATTATTCCTGTTGTTATCACGGTATATCACGATAAATCTTTTACATTCATTACCAAGCAGCCTCCTGTTGCTACGCTTTTGAAAAAAGCCGTTGGTATTGCGGTTGCATCAGGAACACCGAACAAAGAAAAAGTTGGAAAAGTGACAAAAAGTCAAGTTCGGGAAATTGTAAAACTGAAAATAGAAGATCTAAACACCGATGATGAAGAAGCTGCAATGAAAATTGTTGCAGGAACAGCACGGAGCATGGGGATTGAGGTGGGACAAGATGACTAAATACAGTAAGCGCTACAAAAGTGCAGCAGATCTTATAGAGAAGGAAAAGAAATATCTGCTTTTAGAAGCTATGGATATTATTAAAAATTTTCCTCCTTTGAAGTTTGTTGAAACGGTTGAGATGTCTGTTCGCTTAGGAGTGGATCCTAGGAAATCTGACCAGATGGTGCGTGGAACAGTTGCTTTGCCTCATGGCACCGGGAAAGAGGTTCGGGTTCTTGTTTTTGCCAAAGGAGAGCAGGTAAAAGAAGCCCAAGAAGCAGGTGCGGACTATGTGGGGTTGGAGGAATTAGTAACAAAGATTAACGGAGGGTGGTTTGATTTTGATGTAGCAATAGCTACACCTGATGTTATGAGAGACATAGGGAAAATGGGTCGTGTTTTAGGACCCAGAGGACTAATGCCAAGTCCAAAGGCAGGAACCGTTACACAGGCTGTGGGACAGGCGATTAAAGAGGTAAAAGCTGGAAAAATAGAGTTTAAAACAGATAAAACAGGTAATGTACAGGTCCCGGTAGGACGTGCTTCTTTTACGAAGGAAGACCTTTTTGATAATGCAGCGGCAGTCATTGATGCCCTTCAGCGGGCAAGGCCTGCTACTGCAAAAGGGCTATATTTTAAGGGTTGTACTCTTTCAACTACAATGGGTCCTGGGATAACACTGGATATTAAAGAAATAATATCTTCTTTGAAGATGTAATATGAGGAATAGAGGGAGGTTCAGGTGAGAGCGGAAAAACAACTAATGGTCCGAGAAATGAAAGAAAATTTTGGAGATTCCGGGGCCTTGGTTTTAACAGATCCTGTTAAAGTGGATGTAGAGAAACTTTGTTCGTTGAGAAAAGCTCTTAGCGAGGTTTCAGCAGGATATATGGTAGTGAAGAACAGACTGTTAAAAAGGGTTCTTGAAGAAAGTAAAGGTATAAAAGATCTGTCAATAACAGGTTCTACCGCTGTAGCTTCTTCAGAAGATCCAGTATCTCTTGCCAAGGTTATAGCCGAATTTTCAAAAAAGAATAATGGACCGGAAATCAAAGAAGGAATACTGGGAAACCAGATAGTTAGTCCCGATAAAATCAGGGAGTTGGCAAAACTTCCTCCAAGAGAAGTTTTATTAGCTACAGTTGTAGGCAGAATTGCCTCTCCATTAAGCGGCCTTGTTGGAGTGCTCAATGCACGACTGACAAGCGTGCTTTATGTGCTTAATGGGATTATTGAAAAAAAACAGAGAACATAAAAATAATTAAGAGAAATAGAAACGTGTGCTGCGTTTATAGCAGGTAGGAGGAAATGATGGAAGAAAAAGCTAAAGAGACTGAAGCCCAAGTCGAAGAAAAAAACGAAGTAGTTACAGAAGAGGAAAAAGCTTCTGAAGGCAAGGTGAAACAGGATGAAAAACCGAAAGAGAAGGAAGCTCCGGTAAAGGAAGCTCCGGTAAAAGAAGCTCCGGTAAAAGAAGAGAAGGAAAAAAAGGAAACGAAAAAAAAGGCGGGAGATTCAGGAAAAATGGAAGATATTATTAAATCGATTGAATCGATGACCGTGCTTGAGTTATCAGAACTTGTAAGCGCGCTGGAAGAAAGATTTGGAGTATCTGCAGCTGCACCTGTTGCAGTAGCAGCCGCACCTGGCGCAGCTGTAGCTGAAGCAGCTGAAGAAAAAACGGAATTTACAGTTGTTCTTCAAGCTATAGGTGAGAAAAAGATTCAGGTCATCAAGGAAGTAAGGGCGGTTACAAGTCTTGGCCTTAAAGAAGCTAAAGATCTTGTTGACGGCGCACCAAAGCCCGTTAAAGAAGGTCTGACAAAAGAAGAAGCGGAAAAAATAAAGGCTATACTTGAAGAAGTAGGAGCCACTGTCGAACTGACATAATTTAAACGGAGATATCCGGAATGCCAAAAGCAAAAAAACATTCTATACCTTCTGAAAGATTAAGCTTTGGAAAAATCAAGCAGGCAATGAGTATGCCTAACCTGATTGATATGCAGGTAAAGTCCTATGCGGAGTTTCTTCAGAGGGAGGTGCTTCCTGAAGCACGTGAAAATAAAGGCCTCCATGCGGTTTTTCAAGAGGTTTTTCCTATTAAGAGTTATGACGAGACTCTTACCCTTGAGTTCTTGAATTGTACCTTGGGTGTTCCAAAGTATGCAATTATGGAATGTCTGCGAAGAGGGTTAACCTATTCTGTGCCGCTTAATGTCAATTTTCGGCTTATTGAAAAAAGCACAATGAAAGAAGAAACCGTTTACATGGGAAACATTCCCCTGATGACTGAAAACGGAACCTTTATTATCAATGGTGCTGAGAGGGTTATTGTAAGCCAGCTTCACCGTTCTCCTGGGATATGTTTTGAAAAAGACCTACATCCCGGAGGTACAACCTTGTTTTCATCGAGAATTATTCCATATAGAGGATCTTGGCTTGAAGCACAATTTGATATTAACGATGTTATCTATATTTATCTTGATCGGATGAGACGCAGAAGAAAAATTCTTGCTACAACTTTTATTCGTGCTTTAGGTTATTCCAAAGATGAAGATATCCTGAAAGAATTTTATGAATTTGAAACAATTAACATAGGTAAAAAAATAGATGAAGCGAGTATCGAAGGGCGGGTTCTTGCCAAGCCGGTTGTTGATAATGAAGGAACTCTTGTAGAGAAGGCAGCAATGCCTGTGTCTCTGGCTCTTATTGAAAAACTAAAGCTTCTGGGCATCAAGAAAATAGTCGTTTTGATTGGAACTGAGATTGATGATTGTGTTGTACGTATGATCCAAAAGGAAACTGCGGATTCAATGGATGCCGCATTAAAAGAGATATACAGAAAATTAAGACCTGGAGATCCACCAACAGTGCCGAATGCAAAAGCTCTTCTTAAAAGGCTTTTCTTTGATGTAAGAAGGTATGATTTAGGAAGAGTTGGTCGTTATAAAATTAATCAAAAGTCAAATTTTCCCCTTACACCGGAAGAACTTTCAGTAACGACATTGAAGAAAACAGATATTGTTGGAGCAATTAAACATTTGTTAAAAGTTCGAAATGGGGTTGAAAGAACAGATGATATTGATCATTTGGGAAACAGACGGGTGCGCTCTGTTGGAGAACTGTTACAAAATCAGTGCAGGATAGGCTTATCCCGTATGGAAAGAATCATAAAGGAGCGTATGAACCTTTATGATGTTAGTTTGGAAGGGTTAACACCACATAAGCTTATAAATCCTAAAGGGCTTTCAAGTGTGATAAGAGATTTTTTTGGCAGAAGTCAACTTTCTCAATTTATGGACCAAACAAATCCGCTTGCGGAACTGACGCATAAAAGGCGTCTTAGTGCATTGGGCCCAGGAGGATTAAGCAGAGAAAGAGCTGGATTTGAGGTTAGAGATGTACATCCCAGTCATTATGGCAGAATTTGTCCTGTAGAAACTCCGGAAGGACCAAATATC
>JAVCCS010000233.1 GCA_030765365.1 Candidatus Theseobacter exili | reverse complement strand
GGAAATCTTCCATCAGATTTGCCTGCGCCGCGCATTTATTCGAAAGACAATCCATCAGAACAGCCTATTCTTTATATGATGTTAACAAGCGATACGATGACTTCGGGACCTCTTTATGATTATGGAAACAAAACAATTGGCCAGAGAATAAGTATGATTGGGGGTGTTTCGAAGGTACAGGTATGGGGTGCAAAGACTGCTGTAAGGATTCAGGTTAGTCCGGACAAACTTGCCGCGCTCCAAATTGGTCTTGATGAAGTTGCTCAGGTTTTGAAGAATGGTACTGTCACTATTCCGGGCGGCAGTTTAAATGGAGCGTACCGAACTTTTGCAATTGAGCCTAAAGGACAATTGCTTAAAGCTGATGATTACAACAAGCTTATAATTGCATACCGTAATGGCGCGCCTGTCAGATTAAAAGACGTTGCAAAATGCATTGACAGTCTTAATAACAACCTTGTTAATGTGATGTACGGCAAAGCCGGAGGAAATATGCGAGGAGGGTCTGTTTGTATTGCAATAAGCAGGCAGAGCGGTGCAAATACTGTTGCTCTTTCAAAAAGGATAAAACAAACCATTGAACAGATCAAAAAAGAGATTCCAGGTTCTGTAAACCTTAATGTTTTTTATGATAAATCAATACAGATTGTCAGTTCGGTTAATGATGTTAAAACTACAATTTTAATTGCTCTTGTTCTTGTGGTATGTGTGATTTTTCTTTTTCTTGGCCGTATTAAAGAAACAATAATCCCTGCAATTACATTACCTATTTCAATTATTTCAACGTTTGTCATTATGGCAGCAGCAGGTTTCAGCTTGGATAACCTGTCTTTAATGGCGCTTACTCTTTCTGTAGGATTTTTGGTTGATGATGCTATTGTTGTTCTTGAAAACACTGTAAGACACGTTGAGGAAGGTATTAATCCTTTTGCTGCGGCAGTAAAGAGTATGAAGGAAATTACGGGAACAGTTATTTCTACAAGTGTTGCTCTTGTTGTAGTTTTTGTGCCTTTGATATTTATGGGTGGTGTTGTTGGAAGAAACTTCAGAGAATTTGCCTTAACGGTAGTATTTGCGATTGTTTGTTCTACATTATTAGCTTTGAGTCTTACGCCGATGATGTGCGCACGTTTGCTGAAAGCCACCGGAACAAACAAAACTACTATTCAAAAAATGATTGATGTTTTTGTAGGAGGAATGACACGTAAATATGGTGTGTTACTGAAATGGGTGTTACATCACAAGTATATTTCTGTTTTGTTGTGGATTGGATGTATTGGCGGAACCCTTTGGCTGTTTGGAATTCTTCCAAAAACGTTTATGCCTGAAGGTGACAGCGGTGCAGTATATGGTCAGTTGGTTGCACCGCAGGGAATGTCTACCGAACAAATGAGAAAGTTTCAATGCGCCGTAAACAATGTGCTTCTTTCGGATCCTAATATAGATCAGGCTTTTACTTTAACGGGAGCTGGAGGAGGAGCAGATCAAAGTACAGGACCTTTTTTTGCAACACTTAAACCGATAAAAGAGCGTATGAACAAGATGACAATGCAGCAGGTTGTAGGCAGTCTTAATATGAAGATGGCTGCAATCCCTTATGGGATTACTTTTGTAGTTGCTATTCCTGCATTATCATTAAGCGCAGGTGGAGAAAGTACAGCTGCCGGAAGTAAATATTCATACACGATTAAGGGTGATGATCGTAATAGTGTCTACAAGTATGCAGGCAAGATCGAAGAAAAAATGCGTACCTTAAAAGGATTTGTAGGTATACAGACCAGTGTTAAGCTTGATATGCCTAAACTTGATGTCAATATTTTCAGGGACAGAGCATCTACTCTGGGAATTTCAGCCAAGGATATTGAATATGCATTAAGCCTTGCATATGCAGGGGGAAAGGTTACAACTTATCTTACAGATATTGACCAGTATGACGTAATTCTTGAACTGGATGATAATAGCAGGAAAAAGCCGTCAAATCTTTCAAAAATTTATTTGCGCTCATCTTCCACTAACGAACTGATTCCTATTGCTACAGTTGCTGATTGGAATGAGACTGTAGGCCCAAAAAATGTGCCGCATAATGATCAGATGAATTCGGCAACAATTTCTTTTAGTCTCGAATCTGATATGCCGATTGGAGATGCTACCAAGGCTTTGGAATCAGCTGCTATAGAGATTCTTCCTCCTGAAATATCGGGTACTTTTCAGGGTGAGGCTCAGGAATTTCAGGAAGCAGTACAGAGCATGGCCGTTCTGTTGGTTGTTGCCGTTTTTCTTATGTATATTATTTTAGGAATTCTTTACGAGAGTTATATACACCCGTTTACGGTACTGACAACATTGCCGGTGGCAGTGTTTGGCGGACTTGCTACTTTATTCTTTTTCAAGTCAGAGCTTTCATTATATGCATATATCGGGATGTTTATGCTTTTGGGAATTGTTGCAAAGAACGGCATTATGATGGTTGATTTTGCTACACAGTATATTGAAGAAGAAAATGCAAGCGGTTTTGACGCAATTTATCAGGCATGTATAGTGCGTTTCAGGCCAATTCTAATGACGGGTGCATCTACTATTATGGGCGCGCTTCCGATAGCGCTTGGATTTGGTGCTGATGGTGCTTCAAGAATTCCTTTAGGTTTGATTATTGTTGGAGGTCTTGCTTTTGCACAGGTAATTACTCTTTTTGTAACTCCTGGAATATTCCTTTATATGGACAACTTGCAGAAAAAAGTTTTTAAAACTTCTGAAGAAAAAGATCTTGCTGCATCCGGAAACCCGGAAACTACAAGAGGCTAGGACTAGGGTAATGTTTAGGAGAAAACTATGAAAACTGCTATTTACTATTTTTCCGGAACAGGTAATTCACTAAAAGTTGCCAAGGATATTGCAAGTGGACTCGAATCGGCAGAGCTTATTCCCATAGCAAAGTGTATTGATCAGGAGTCAATTTATTGTTCAGCTGATAAAATAGGTGTCATTTTTCCAGTGTATATTTGGGGTATGCCTCTTATTGTTGTCGAGTTTGTTAAAAAACTTATAACAGAAAAAAATGCATATATTTTTGGAGTAACAACTTGCGGGGGAATGGCGGCCGGAACAATGAAGCAGCTTGATACTCTACTGGAGGAGAAAAGTTTGAAGCTCTCTGCCGGTTTTGTTATTAAAATGCCAGGAAACTATACACCAATGTACGGTGCACCTGCTGATGTAAAACAAAATAAAATGTTTGATAAAGAGAGCCTGAAAATAAAAGAAATAGTTGAAGTTGTCAATAACAGCGGTGAAGGTCCTGTTGAGTCAGATTTCTTTCTGTTAAATATGATTTTTTCAGGGTTAATTTATAAAGCGGGGTCAAAGAATATACCAAAAATGGATAAGAGTTTTTGGGTTGATGAAAACTGTAACCATTGTGGTACATGTGCAAAAGTTTGTCCTGTAAATAATATAGAAATGGAGGAAGGCTCACCTAAATGGCAGTCCAAATGCGAGCAATGTTTAGCCTGTCTGCAATGGTGTCCTTCAGAAGCAATTCAATTCGGTAAAAAGACTCCTGGACGCAAAAGATATCATCACCCTGAAATCAGTTTGGCTGATATAAGAGTTGATAACTGCTGATTTTGAGCCCTTGAATTTTCTAATAGGATTATGGATGTGATTGTTAATATAAATATTTCATTGTTTTTTTTAATTCTGTTTTCTGCTTTTACAAATGTTTTTGCCGGTGAAGTGACAAGAACAGAGGAGGCTTTTTTTACTTATCCGAATATACATGTGAAAATGGAAGTAGATGTGAAAAGAGATAGGGATATTGACAGGTATGTTAGCTACAGCAGCAGCAGAAAAAATCTGAAAGAAAGCGTGTATTTAAGGATTTATTTAAGAAATTTTACCAAGGAAAAACTTGATGATTTGACTATCTCTTACTCAATTGATGGTATTAAGACATCCAGGGGAAGTAAAAAAACGGAAGAGGTTCTAAATGATGTAATAAAACTGAAACCGTTTAAGCCCGGAGAAGAACGGACTGTTAAGACGAAAAAAGCAGAGTTTGAAAATTATAAATATGACAGCAGAAATTATCATTCCCGTTCAGGAATGAAGTTCAGGAAGTATAAAGTAACTGTTTATTACAAAGGCGAACCAATACTTGTTGGAACTCCGTGAAGAAAAGGAAAATATGTATGAAAAGCAAGTCGTTATTATTAAGCATGATTTTGGCGTTTTTTGTTATATGTGCTGGTGCTGTTAATGCATCTGAGCCTATAAAGGATGCAATAAAAGTTCCCAAAACAAAGGTTCCTAAATTAATTAAGCCAAAGCCAGGAACATGGTTGTCAACACCAGAAGTTGGTGAAAAAATTAAGATACGTCCTGGGTCTACAGAAAAACCTGTTGATTTTAAAAGACAAGATGTTCCTCCTGATGAATCAGATTTTATGCCAGGTCATAAAATGCCTGAAACACCGGGAATGCCTGTGCCTGAAGCTGACAAAGAAGAGATTATTGTAGAATGAATCGGTTGTTTTTGATTTGTAATACACTTTTTAATAAACATAAAGATTTTCAAATACCATATGTTCTTAAAGAGAGCAAGAAGGCTAGAAACGTCCTTCTGAAAATTTCTTTAAAAGATGGCCTTACCGTAACTGTTCCGCGTGGATATAACAAAAGATTTATTCGGTCAATTTTGCTGAAAAAACGTATCTGGATTGAAAGAAAACTGGAAGAAGTAAAGGTTCAGCGAAAATTGATGCAAATTGAGAATAAAGAACATCTTCCGGACCGTATTTTGTTAAAAGCAATAAATGAAGAATGGGTTGTTAGTTATCAGCATGATAATAATGACCGCTTTCTAGTTTTAGAAAATAGTCCGGGTTTTTTGGTTCTGACAGGACAAGTTGATAATAAGGAAGAATCAAAAAAAGCTCTCAGAAAATGGGTGAGAAACAAAGCAATAAATCACTTTGTTCCATGGATTAGACGTGTAAGTGAGGAAAATGGTTTGCCGTTTGAACGTGTATCTGTAAGAAATCAGTGTTCGCGGTGGGGAAGTTGTTCAGCTAAAAAAAACATTAGTATTAATCAAAGGTTGCTTTTTGTTCCTGACTATTTAGTGCGTTATGTATTTGTTCATGAGCTATGTCATACTATTGCGCCTGATCATTCTTCAAGATTTTGGTCTCTTGTAGAACAAAAAGAACCTGATTATAAAAAAATGAATAGTGAGCTCAGGAATGCGTGGAAAACGCTGCCGTTATGGATGGTGGGGTAGTGGGAAGGTTAGAAAAAATGCTTAACTTAAGGTGCCGAACTCATATACTTCAGGACAATCAATATTTTTTTGATAATAGATATTGGTTATATTGACAAAAATCTCTGCGTTCTTGTTTTTTTATGTGATAATGTACAAGTTTAAGTGATATTTGGATTTAGATTAGGAGAATATAATGAAAACAGGAAGTATTGCTTTAAAGGTTTTTACAGCAGTATTTGTTTTTTCAACCCTAACCGTTTTAGCTACCGTAGGCCAGATTCAGTTGTCTGAAAAGGATAATGGCCAGACAATTAAGCTGGTTAAAGGAGATACTCTTGAAATAATGCTTAAAGGGAATCCGACTACCGGGTATGGATGGTCAATCGATTTGATTGATAAGTCTGTTATAAAAATGGTTGAAGAGAATTATAAGATTGATAATGAAAGAGTAGTGGGATCCGGCGGTGTGTATTCATTTTTGTTTGAAGTTGTTGCTTCGGGCGATACGACATTAAGGCTGATTTACAGTCGTCCTTTTGAAAAGGATGTGCCGCCTGTGGAGGTTTTTGAGATAAAAGTTGAAGTTGGAGCTTAATTACATATTTATTAACGTTTCCCACGTTTTAGAATAATGTTAAATACAAGCCAGAGAGGATAATAGTAATGAATAAGGTTCTAGGTGTTTTTGTGTTATTGGTTATTTTTACTGCATCAAATCTTTATGCTGAAGGAGAAAAGGCTGTTTCTGCTGACGACAGTCCTCTTAAAACTTTTCCTGATAAGGTAGGCTATGCGTTGGGTTTGGAAATTGGGGATATGCTTATGGGCTTCAGGCAGAAAATCAGTTTCAATTGGTTTGTTCATGGTGTAAAAGACAAAATTGAGGGTAAGACCCCGATTATGACACAACAGGAAGCTAATGATGCTAAAAGGGAATTAGTAAATAGAGTCAGGGCTGAAAGGATGAAGACATATAAGGTTATAGCAGAAAAAAACAAGAAAGAGGGCGAAGCTTTTCTTGAAGAGAACAAAAAGAAAAAAGGCGTAAAAACAACAAAAAGCGGGTTGCAGTATGAAGTGGTAAAAAAAGGTAGAGGTAGAAAACCTGGCAAAAATGATACTGTCAAAATTAATTATAAGGGTTTATTAATTGATGGTACTGAATTTGACAGTTCGTATAAAAGGGGTGAACCGGCTTCCTTCCGTGTAAACGGCGTTATTCCCGGATGGTCAGAAGCGCTTAAACTAATGAGGCCCGGCAGTCAATACCGTCTCTATATTCCTTCTGATCTTGGTTATGGAGAACGAGGTTCTGGCAAAGTAATAGGACCTAATGCTACATTGATATTTGACGCAGAACTTATTGAGATAGTTAAGCCGGAAAAAAAGCAGTCTAAGAAGGGAAAAAAGCAGTCTAAGAAGGGAAAAAACTAACGGCTTTTTCTGGATTTTAAAGGTTGATTCCACAACTTCTTTAGTGTGTACCTGTTTGGCTTGGGGTTTCCTGACGGGAAAAAGGAAGTAAGCCATCCTTTGGTCTGGATGACTGTTTTTTGTGTAAGGTTATTTAGCGGTCCGGTTATGCTCACCTGTATTGAATTTTGAACAAGGTCAAAACCTATTGTTACAGGAAGAATGATTTGTCTTGCCATTCTAAAAAAACCTTTGCCCATAATGTTTACACCTACAGTGAAATCTGCAATTCCTGAAAAAGTAAGATTTCCGGATACGTCCAGGGTGAGATTTTCTGCTTTACATAAGGTTTTTTGCAGTTCCATCTTTTGATCTTTAAGTTCAAAGTTGCCTTCAACAAGTTTCAGCTTTGGCATTTCCTTTTTTTTGGTAACGCTTTTGATACCTTCTTCTGCATGTGAAAAACCTGGGGTGTTCCATAGATCTGCGTCAGATAGTTTTGCGTAACCTCCTCCGTAAAGTGACAAACAATTTGTCCATGGCCAGAGAGCAGCAACAGATCCGGTGAAAAGCCCTTTCATTCCATTCAACTTATGATTACTTTTTGTAAACTGTTCAATGTCAAGGTTAGCGATGTTCAGTTCGACCCCCATTTGGGTTCTATCAAGTTTTATCTTTCCCAAAAGGGTTCCATTGTAAAACTGTTTTTGGGGTATGTTCCCATCGAATAATCCGTTTTTAACAGAAAAATTCATACTGAACGATTCAGGAGACAATTCCATTAACGAAAAATCTTTGAAGTTTATATCTATATTACCATTCAGAGATGATACTTTATCCAGCTCTCCATTTAAGTTTCCATTCAGGTCAATAGAGCCTTTTATTTTATATTTGTCTACTGGCAAATAATCGCTTAGGTCAGGGAGGTTTGTTTTTCCTGAAAATATTATGCTCATCTTCATGTCTTTTGCATCTGTAATGTCTGCCGAAATATCTATTATTGAATCTTTAAGACTGCTTTTGATATTTGCAGTTCCCTTGTTATTTGTTGCGAATTTAATTTTTATGGAATTATGTATTTCGCCTAATGTTCCATTTAATTTTAAATATTTAGGATCACTAAACTCAAAAATTCCACTCAAATTTACAGGGTTGCCATGTACCGTTCCTGTCAGATTATCAATTGTGATTTTTTCTCCTGAAATTTCGACAGTACATTTTCCTTTGTCAATAAAGGTGAAATTGCCAGTTAAAGAGGTAACGTTTTCAAGTGACAGATTGATTTTAGATGAACCACTGCCCGGAACGCCTTTAACATATTTGAATTTATGACTGGCATGACCGTTTCCTTTAATACTCAGGTCTCCATATTTGAGAAGTCCATCTGTAATTGTATACTGGCCATTTAATGACATGACTTTGTCTTTATAGGAGAATTTTCCATATAGTTTTAATGTATCAGAACTTAAATGCCATGGATTCAGAAAATCATCCAGAAAATAGTCCCAGTATTGATCAAGGTTTTTGGTGTAAACATTTACTGAACCGCTCAGTGATTTTTTTTCTTTGTTAAAATCGAGATTTAGTAAGATTGATTCGTCAGGTGAATATGTTGTTCCTTCAGAAAGAGTTAGTTTATATAGTGATTTTGAAGGATTTGTAATAAGAAGATTCACGTTCTTGAAATTGCGTGTAAGGCTGTTCTGTTCTTTATGAACATCTATATATTGAATATTGCAATTATCCAGACGGAATGCCTTTATAATAAATGCAGGTTTTTTTGAGGGGGAGCTATCTTGGTTGTCTGTTGATAAAAGCTGTTGAAAATTCCACTTGCCGGTTGAATTTCTTTCGATGTGCAGTTCTCCATTAAATATTGAGAATTTGCTGAAAATCAGTTGTTTCCATAGCAAGGGTAGCCATTCAATATCGATGTCCACCAGTTTTGCTTTGATTAATGAAGTATCATTTGTATTTTCTTTAATTGAAAGACTTGCATTTTTAAGAAGGAATCCGTAGAGAGGATGAAAAGAAATATTTTTGATTTGCAGTTTTACAGGGCCAGTCATTTCAGATTGAATGTATTTTTCAAATTTTGGAATGATTTTATTGGGGATAAATGAAAAAGAAATATAACACCAGATCAGTGCAAAAATACCAATAAAAACCCATAATGAAGAAATGCCGATCAACAGATTTTTCTTTTTCACAATAAGTATTTGCCAGTGAACCACAGATAAGTTTAAAGTCTAATTAGAATATGACTGTAAAGCTTATTTATTACATAAAAATTTAACACATATTCGTTTTTATCTCAAGGTGAATTTACTATTTGGGAAACAACCCGGTTATATTTGAATATATCTGCAATGTACATCGTCAGATATATCGTTAAAGAAAATTGAAAGGGTTTTGTAATGCCTGTTTTTTTGAGATTTTGTCTAGTGACAATTATTTTAGCAGGATTTTCTGTTGCTGCTTTTGCTGATGAAAATTTTGAAAGAGGTTATTTTGTTGGGTCAATTACGAATGATATAAGTGTTCAAATGGATTTGTTTGTTGTTTCAGATACTGTTACAGGTTCATATTATGACAGTTCGAAAAAACTGATTTCTTCAATCAATGGTTCGATCGACAAAGCAGGAATAGCAACTTTAAATATTATTAATAATGAACATATTTCCGGCCGATTATGCGGGGATGTAAATGTTTCAGAAGGAACTTTTTATGCTGTGTGGACAAATGTTACAGGAAAAAAATCCGTTCCTTTTCAATTTATCAAAAAAGCAGATTACATATGTAAAAAGGCTAATGTTGGAGAAATAATTGAGTCTGTAATTGTTTATCCATATTTTATGAGCAGTTTTTATCCGTTTAAAAAGATAAACGGAATTATTGAAGAGTATATGCTGACCCTGCAGGATGAGTTTCTTCAGAACGAAAAGGACGCTTACTTTCTTGAGTACCGCTTGATTGAATACGATATGCCTGGATGGAGTTTACATAGTGAATGTTCTATTCATTTTTATTCAGATGAACTTGTGAGCCTGTTAGAGAATGTTTATGCATATACTGGAGGCGCACATGGTAATACGAATTACAGTTCCTGGAACTACTGGATTCAGGAAGGTGATGCAGTTTTAATAGATTTAAATGCTTTGTTTTTAGACAAATCGGATTATGTAGAAGTTCTTGCAGGTTTTTGCCTGAAAGATTTAAAAGAACAGGAAGCTGGTTGGGTAACTGATGGAATGGTGAATTCTTTGGATGAGATTAATTTAAAAGTTTTTACAATTTCATTAGCTGGAATAAGCTTTTATTTTGCACCTTATGAAATGGGTTGTTACGCAGAGGGAACATATACAGTAACAATTCCATATTCAGAATTAAAAGATATAATTGACCTCAATGGTCCGTTAAAAACATTAGTTGAGTAAAAAAGCACAAATCAAGTCTTCAGATGGTCTTTCTCCTGTAACACAATAATTTTAGCGTAATGCTTCGCTTTGTGATTCGAGATGCAAAATCAGCCTGATGATTTTCGAAAAATTGCAAGAACGCGGCTCTCATAAACGCCAAATGAGGATTTGTTTTATACTTTTTCCTGTCGGTTTTTTAAAATTTCCTTGCAATAGTCCAAACTTCAAACTTAAAATTTCTCTTTACTGTTTTTTTCTTATTAATTAGATTAAATATATGAACTAATGTTAAAAAAAATATTACTTGCAGCTGTTATAGCTTTTTGTATGTTCCACTGGTGGGCAAACCGGCCGGTACATCAACCTTCTGGAATGTTGGTTAAGAATAAACCATTACAGGAAAAGGTGGATGATCTTAACCCATTTAATTTCAAGAATTATTCAATTATTCCTTTAGCAAAATTCAATCTTAAAGGAAGGGTCTTGAGCAAAAAACGGTATTGGTTTGGGCGTGAAGCTGCATTGGTTCCTTATGATGTGGCATTTGGTTGGGGGCAAATGTCTAATAATATGGTTCTTAAAGATATTAGCATAAGACAATCAGGACGATTCTATTTTTGGAGATCAAAAGAACTGCCAATACCTGAAAAACAGATAATTGAAAGCAGTGCAAATATGCACTTAATGGCCGCTAATAATGATGTTAAAAGTCTTATTAAAAAGCTGCGTAGAGGTAATATTGTAAGTTTACAGGGATTTCTTGTTAAGGTTGATGCTTCAGATGGTTGGCACTGGAAAAGTTCAATGTCTAGAAAAGACAGCGGGGATGGGGCATGTGAACTTATTTGGGTTGAGAAAATGAAGATTATTGAAAAAGGTTAATAATTTCTTTTTATCCTTATAACACAAAGTGAATATTGAATACCGATCAACTATTTTGATTTGAGAAGTACAAATGAGTATAATTCAAATAAAGAAATTTTTGTAGTCTGCCGGAAAGTTGTCTATCTATTAAGATATCCAATTAAAACAGGAATAAATATATACGGTATTGTACTCAGCCTTGGATTGAAAAATGAAACAGCTATTGCCAGAAGTGATATCGCGGGAGTGACAAGGCTTCTGATTTTTCCCATTCTAATTTTTTCATCATCAAGATCAGGTTCTACAAAACGATGGTACTTTGTAGCATAAGACCAGTTTCTATATGCCATTAATCCGGTTAAAAACATATTGCAATGGAAGAAAACGGCAGCACTTGTGTAGTCACCGTAATCTGCAATAAGTGATGTTGAAAAAGGGAAAAGTACTACAAACATCAGCCAAATAAAGTTAATCCATAACAAACGTCTGTTAACGCGTTTTATATAGTGAAACTGTGTATGATGAATTGTCCAATAGGATGCAAGTATTACAAAACTCAATATATAATGCCAGAAAACGGGCCATTGACTCAAGAGATGTTGGGAAAGCTCTTTCGATGTTAAGTTGCTTGGTGGTCCTGGAATTACGATATTTAGAACTAGAAGAGTTAAGGCAATAGCATATATGCCGTCGGTTAATGCTTCAAGTCTTTTTGTTGTGGGAACCACGCTTGATATATGTGATTTTTTTGTAGACATAAATTTGTCCTTATTCCTGAGGCTTAATTATAACCTTAAGTGATTCATTGGCGTTAGCAACAAGTTTAAAACCAAGATCTGTTTGGTTAAGTCCAAGTTGGTGTGTAATTAGCTTGCTTACAGGTACACGATGGGATTGTATTAAATTTAATGCTACGGTAGCATCGTATGGGCTGTTTGCGTATGATGGCATAATTGTAATTCCTTTGTTCCAAAAATCGTATGCTGGAAAAGGTAGATCAATATCAGGTTCAGCCGGTGCAAAATATATTATTGTTCCTCCTCGCTCAACGGAATTTAAAGCTTGATTAAATGCATTTGGCGCGCCGGTGCAGATAATGACCATATCGGCCAAATGTTTGTTGTTTAAATCTCTAACAATATCAGGGATGCTTTCAGTGGCATTTATTGCCGCATCTGCACCAAATTCCTTAGCTTTATTAAGCCGATATTCGTTTATGTCAGTTGTAATTATTTTGTTTGCGCCCATTGCCTTTGCGAGCATAAGATGAAGCATTCCGGAAATTCCACTGCCGAGAATAAGGACTGTGCTGCCTGCTTTAAATCCCGCTTTTATTTGACTGCGAACTACACATGCAAGAGGTTCGATAAAGACACCTTCCTCATAGGAAACTTCGTCTGGCAATATAAAAGTGCCCCGGTCAATATTAATTGAAGGAACACGTATATATTCAGAAAAACCGCCAGGATAATAATTGGTTGAACGAAGAGTATCACAGACAGTATGGTTTCCTTTTAAGCAATAGTTACATGTGTTACATGGAACATGATGTGAAACAAAAACCCTGTTTTCGGGCTGTAAATGCACAACATTTTTTCCTGTTTCAACAATTTCACCAGTGATTTCATGGCCCAGGACAAGAGGAGCCTTTTTTATTCTATACCATTCCATTACGTCACTGCCGCAGATACCGCTGGCAATTACTTTAACAAGAATTTCATCGGATTTGCATTTTGGTTTTGGTTTTTCCTCAATCCGGATATCATTGTTGTTGTAATAAACAGCTGCACGCATGGGTTCTCCTATAATTATGGTAATTTAAACTTATTTAGAATCTTTAAGCTTGTTAAATAACTCAAAAGCTTCTTCAGGTGCTGCATTGTTATGAATAACAGACCGAAGTGCCCTCATCATGGGGACAGGGTCTGGTGTTTGCCATACGTTGCGTCCAAGATTAATACCTATTGCACCTTTTTGCATGCCATCATGAACGAATTGAATGACTTCCAATGCTGTTTCACATTTAGGCCCTCCGGCTATTACAACAGGTACAGGACAACCTTCGGTTACTCTATTAAAATCTTCGCACCAGTAAGT
>JAVCCS010000270.1 GCA_030765365.1 Candidatus Theseobacter exili | reverse complement strand
GGTTCAGACTGGTGTTACTGGTGCAAAAAATTGGATGAAGAAATCTTTTCTCAAAAGCCCTTTCTGAATTTTGCATCAAATCATCTTGTGCTTTTCCAAGCTGATTTTCCAAGAAGCAAGCGTCTTCAACCCTTTTTCAATAGCAAAAAGTACTTCTTCCCAGGTTTTACATTCTTCAATATCCCTGTATATTCTGTTTTCAATAAAAATCCGTTCAAGTGAAGAATACTGCCACTTGTCGTCTAACTCCTTCTTTTTTACCTCAAGTTCCCGCCGCAACAGAATCAACGTATGAGATGTGGATTTTTTCAGCATTTCATAAACGCTTAGAAAACATGGTCTTTCCTCAACAATTACACAACAATTTGGTGATATTAAAATTTCACAATCCGTAAAAGCATATAAAGCATCTACTGTTACTTCAGGAGAAACCCCTGAAGGCAATTCAATCAACACTTCAACATCCCTGGCAGTGTTATCTACAACCTTATTTATCTTGATTTTACCGGTATCGTTAGCCTTAATAATTGAATCAATTAGCCTGGTTGTTGTTATACCATATGGAATATCACGTATTACAAGATGCCTGCGGTCAGCAATCTCTATCCTTGCTCTTACACGAACTTTTCCCCCTTTCCTTCCTTCGTTATATTCTGAAATATCCGCCATGCCTCCGGTAGGGAAATCAGGAAATATTTCAAAAGGTTTTCCCTCAAGAACATCGATAGATGCCTGAATCAATTCACAAAAGTTATGAGGAAGTATCCTTGTTGACAGACCCACCGCAATACCCTCAGCGCCCTGTGCTAAAAACCAGGGGAAATTTAACTGGAAGATTTACTGGTTCGGTATTACGTCCATCATAAGAGTTTTGCCATTGGGTTATCTCGGGCTTGAAAACTACTTCCCGAGAAAAACCGGAAAGTCTCGCTTCAATATATCTTGCCGCCGCAGCCCTGTCTCCGGTACGAACATCACCCCAGTTTCCCTGGGTTTCAATAAGAAGTTCCTTTTGACCAATATGAACTATAGCATCTCCAATTGAAGCATCTCCGTGCGGATGAAATTGCATTGTATGCCCGATAATGTTAGCAACCTTGTTAAACCTTCCATCATCCAACCGTTTCATCGAATGCAGGATCCTTCTTTGAACGGGTTTAAGCCCGTCCTCAATTGAAGGAACAGATCTTTCAAGAATTACATAAGAAGCGTAATCAAGAAACCAGTCTTTGTACATATCCTTAACGTGAACAAGTCCATGCATTTCCTCGTCATATTCACGCCTCTGATCTATAAGTTTTTTTCCTTTTATATCTGTCATACTGACTCTTCTGCCGGTTCCTTTTCAACCCTAAGATTCCTGATAATAAATTCCTGTCTGTGCGGCGTATTCCTACCCATATAATATTCCAATATTTTAGGAATAGAAGCCCTGCCTACAATAACTACTGGTTCCAATTTAATATCATCGCCAATGAACGCACCAAATTCATCAGGCGAAATTTCGCCTAAACCCTTAAATCTGGTAATTTCATTACGTTGGCCAAGCAAAGCAATAGCTTTCTGTTTTTCTTTCTCAGAATAGCAATATATTGTCTGCTTCTTGTTTCGGACTCTGAATAATGGAGTTTTTAAAATATATATATGACCATTTTTCACTAAATCAGGAAAAAACTGCAGAAAGAATGTCATAATAAGCAACCTGATATGCATGCCGTCCACATCTGCATCTGTAGCTATAACAATATTATTATACCGTAATCCATCAAGTCCTTCCTCAATATTCAGGGCATGCTGAATAAGGTTAAATTCTTCATTCTCATACACAATTTTTTTTGTGAGCCCGAAGGTATTTAAAGGTTTTCCTCTAAGGCTGAAAACGGCTTGGGTTTCAACATTCCTTGATTTTGTAATTGAACCACTTGCAGAATCACCTTCTGTAATAAACAGTGTTGAATCAAACCTTTTTTCATCCTTTTCATTGCAATAATGAACCCTACAGTCCCGTAGCTTCTTATTATGCAGGTTGGCTTTTTTAGCACGTTGGTTTGCCAGTTTTTTTATACCGGCCATATCTTTCCGTTCTCTTTCAGATTGCACAATTCTTTTAAGAAGTATATCTGCTATCTCAGGATGTTTATGAAGGTAATCATCAAGTTCTTTCTTTACAAAATCATTAATAAAAGCCCTTACAGTAGGGCCGTCAGGCCACATCGAGAGAGAACCAAGCCTTGTCTTTGTCTGTGATTCAAATACAGGTTCCTGAATCCGTACGCTTATAGCTCCTATAATTGAAGCCCTTACATCAGAAGCGTCAAAATCCTTTCTATAATACTCCCTTACAGTTTTTACAATTGCTTCTCTAAAAGCAGCAAGGTGTGTTCCTCCCTGGGTTGTAAACTGTCCATTTACAAAACAATAATATTCTTCACCGTATTGATTGCCGTGAGTCAAAGCAATCTCAATATCCTCTCCCCTAATGTGTATAACCGGATAACGTAATGTTTCTGAATCCGTTTTATTCAAAAGTAAATCTTTCAATCCTTCTTTCGAAAAAAACTTCTGTCCATTAAGACTTATTGTAAGTCCGGGATTAAGGTAGGCATAATTCCAAATCTGATTTTCAATATGTTCAGGTACAAAACGGTAATTTTTAAAAATCTCTTCATCCGGAACAAATACAATTCCGGTTCCGTTGCGCTGTGTGCATGTCTGAACAGAAAAATCATTTAATAACTCGCCTTTTTCAAACTCCGCCATTTTAGTTTCGCCGTCACGAACAGACTGCACTTTAAAATAACTGGAAAGAGCGTTAACAGCCTTTGTACCTATTCCGTTCAATCCTACGGATTTTTTGAAAGCACGGGTATCATACTTGCCGCCGGTATTCATTCGGGCAACACAATCAATGACTTTACCCAGTGGGATACCTCTGCCGTAATCCCTAACTTGCACCTTATGTTCAGTCATTTTTATATCAATAGTACGGCCATACCCCATCACGTGTTCATCAATAGCGTTGTCAACTGCCTCCTTTAAAAGCAAATAAATCCCATCATCCGGAGAAGATCCGTCTCCCTTTTTGCCAATGTACATACCAGGACGAAGACGGATATGCTCTCTCCAGTCTAAAGAACGAATAGTTTCTTCCGTGTATACAGTTTCTGCCATTTTACCCTCACATTATTACTAATTAGATTGTTTTTTGGTTTTCCGCTCAAACAGAATAAATACTGTGCATGAAACAAACAAATGCAGTGTTTGCATGAGGAACAGAGCCATTACCCAAATCCAAATAAGTCGAGCTAAAATCAATTACTCTATTTTAACAATGCCCTTGAGTATAACGCATTTAAATAGAAAACAATCACAACCCCAACTTACTAATAAACCCAGCAGTTCACCAATATTACGTTTTATTTTATATAATTCTTCCAGGTTTTTCAAGTCCTCAGGAGTTTTTTTTGTTAAAAATCAAAAGGTTGAAGATTCCTCTTTATCAAGCTTTCCCTCTTCCGTCTCATTCTCTTTCTCATCTTCTCTCTTTATATAAACAACTGTGCCTTTCAAACTCTCTTTTGGTTCAGGAATCTTTTCTATATAAACGGAAAATGTCTTTTCTTGTCTTTCCAGAAACATATCTCCGAGTACTGCCTCTCCTATTACATAGTTGCAATCCTGTGTAAGAATCATTTCCGAATTCTCAGAAATATCATGGGGAGATATAACCGCAAGGACAATTTTGGCAGGATCACCGGATCTATTATGAGCTATAACATCTATTCCAACGCTTCTGACGATTGAACATTTTCCATCTTCAGTAAAATCATAATAATCGACAAGAACTCCTTTCAGCCTTCCACCGGCATCATCAACAAACCGGACCTCTTTTAAACTCTGAAATACATTAATTGTTTCAGTTCTGTCTTTTTTGTTTGAAGGAATATTCTTAAACTCGAGTACCTTGCGTGACAATACTTTGTTTTTTTCGTCAAATGACAGGTTCCAGGTCAAAACAGTCTTTTCCAAAATCCTGTCTTTTTCAAGAAAACCATCTGTTCGGGGTCTAATGTTAAATGTTGTTTCTTTTAGCTTTACTGCTTTTGCTGGTCCCTCAAGAGTATACTCCCTGCTTTCTCCCCGTATATATTCCTTAATGTTATCAACAATCCTGTATTTACGCATCATCTTCTCAAGTAAAACACCTTCAGGACTCCATTTGAAATTAAACTCCAAATGTTTCGGTTCAGTATTGGAAGGTTCTTTCAAAGCATCCCTTAATACAAGATTGTATGAATTTATTTCTCCTTCTGGATAGAAAGAAAGGTCATATACATCATAAGGCCTGCTGCTAATAGGCCGGGAATAATTATAACTTGTTTCCTGTGTTGTTTCCCGAACCAACTGCCCCTTTTCATTAAAACCTCTGTTTGAGCGTTTAGTAATATGGGTCCAGATTTTCCATCCTTTTTCATCAATTATAAAAGTCTTGCATGTTATTGAAACAGGTTCATTAAATTTCAAATAAGGGCCATATTCAATCCATACACCATCCATGAACTTGAAAAACCCGGGATGTCCTTCAACCTTTAGATCTTCCTTCAACTTCAAAAACATACGCTTTCTGATATCGCCCTGCTTGTCTCTCTGAATGTTATATAAATCAAAAACAGTAGCAGGCGCTTCGTCATCACCATTCTGACGAAAACGCATAAAAACAAGACCACCTTCATTATTGAAATGTGTTTTTATTATACTGAAATTCTTGTTAACAGGCTTTAGCGAATCATTTCCCGGATATATAGCATCAACAATAAATTCGGACGAGAAATAATCTGTTTTTGTAATATCCTGAAATACAATTTCAAACTCGCATTTATTAAGTATTTTTATTCGGTGAAATTTTTTTTCAAAAGCATTTAATGAATCAAATATTTTTTGAAACTTAACTAAAGCTTCAGGCTTTACAATGTTATCAAGAATCGCTTTTTCTTTTGCCTTGAATACAATTTTCTTTCCATCAAATTCCTTCGACACTTTAATAAATTCTTCTGAAAACAAGATAAATTCACTACTAAAAAACAATATCAAACCTAAAAATATTGCCTTTGTATTTGTTTTTAATGAATAAAAATGGTATAATCTATCAATATAAAGCTTTTTTATATAATAATTTGTTTTAGTCATAAGTCGATCAGTAAAGGAATGATTATGAAAAAGTCTACTATTAAAATCAGTTTTCATTTTATTCTCTTTTTTCTATTCACTTCAATATGTACTGGTGCAGTATTTCAGGAACCTGTTGCAGAAAACCCCAATACGTTTAAAAGCCGTTTTCTCTTTTCTGAAGGATTTAAAGTCTCTACTGATACAGAAATAGAAACACCAGAATACACCAAAGAAAAACCCATCAAATCTTCTTATAATAATATTTTCAACCAAAAACCTGTTATAGAAAAAACTTTTTCTCCCGAATCAGGGCGACCTCTTGTCAAAGCAAGATATATAAGACCCTCTCTCCATAGTGTGCATAGTATCATGGAAAAATACAAGAGCATTCCTGGCGGTGTCACTCTTGAGGGTACGGGAAAAGGTCTGAGTAAAATACAAAGCGCTATTTTTGATAAAACTGAAAATGTGTTCATAATTAATAAGAATATAAGGTATACGAGTCCGGTTTCTTCCAGTGAAATGAAATACATCTTGCATGCAATAAATACCGATAATCGTATGGGTGTTTCCCTTGGAGATCCTGGTGTCGTTTACGGCTCGCTAACATCCGGAAGCATCCCGTGTATTAACCTGAAACTAACAGATCACTTTTTGGGATGTATTGTTTTTGCAAATAACAAATGGATTAGAAACTATGACTTTCCTGATAATTACAGACCTCGCAAGCTTATTCATTCAGGAGGCGGTTACGCTGTTTATTTCAATCTTGAGGATTTTAACTTTATTAAGGATGGCGATACAATAGTTCCCACTGAGTCTACTCTTACAATAACGCTTATTCCTCTAACAGATAAAAAAGGACCCGAAGGAGGATACCTTCCGGATTTTGATAGAATTGCCAAAGGAAAAATTCCGGGAGAATTTGAAAGCAATATATCTCACATAGTTAAAAATGTTGGTTTTTACCAAAATGATGTTCGGTTAAGTAAAGCTAATGCATATGGTGAAGCTGCAGCCTTTGCCCGCACGTTACAGGCTAATGAAATTTCATTGGAAACTTTAATAAATTCTATGTAATAAATATTCTCATATGGCATTTTGAAGTAAAAAAGAAGAAGCTGTTGAGGCTTTTTCTTTTTAAATTCTCTTAAACCACAGATTTTAATGGAAATTTTTCTCTTACTTCTAGATAATGATTCTTTTTGGAGATACTATTATGAGCTTTGAATATATTAGAGTTACGCCAAGTCCTGAAGAGATATTGGCAACAATACCAATGTCAAAGAAACTAAAGGCAATAAAAAAGAAAAGGGACAAGGAGTTAATAGCTGTTCTTGAGAAACGTTCCGATAAATTTATTATTATTATCGGTCCTTGTTCTGCTCACAATGAAGATGCTGTTTGTGAGTATGTTTCGCGGCTTGCCCAACTTCAGGAAAAGGTCAAGGATAAATTAATTTTAGTACCCCGGATCTACACAAATAAACCCAGGACCACAGGAGCAGGCTATAAGGGCATGGTACATCAGCCTAATCCACAAGAAAAACCTGATTTTGTTGGTGGACTTAAAGCATTAAGAAAAATGCACATTCGAGCACTTGCCGAATCGCACCTTCCTGCTGCAGATGAAATGCTTTATCCCGGTAATTACCCATATATTGAGGATATTTTATGTTATGTAACGGTAGGAGCGCGCTCAGTTGAAAACCAGCAGCATCGTCTTACCATAAGCGGTTTGGACATCCTATCCGGCATGAAAAACCCAACAAGCGGAGACTTCCAAGTAATGTTAAATTCAGTACAAGCAGCGCAAATGCCGCATGTATTCACTTATAACGGTTGGGAAGTAAGTACGTCCGGAAATCCCTATGCGCATAGTATTCTGCGTGGATCTGTAAACCATTTTGGACAAAATATTCCCAATTATCACTATGAAGACCTGGTGAAACTTTCCGAAATATACTTTAAAAGGCCTCTTGCCAACCCGACGATCATTGTTGATACGAATCATTCCAATTCTAATAAAGATTTCAGGGAACAGCCAAGAATAGCTTTGGAAGTTATGAGAAGCAGGCAGTCTTCGGATCTTCTTAATAATATTGTACGCGGACTCATGATTGAAAGCTATCTTGAGGAAGGATCTCAAGAAGTATCAGGAAAAGTATTCGGTCAATCTATAACAGATTCTTGCTTAGGATGGAACGATTCAGCTAATCTTATCTTGAATTTGGCTGATTCAGTTTAGAAACACATTAACAAATATGAATATATTTATATCTTTTGGAATCTTTTCAAAGATAATTTTGTTAGCAACTAATAATGACAGTCTTGTCCTGTAAACTACAATTGGAGACAGACCAGTGAAACAATTAATAAATTCATTCATAGTTGGCATTTTTATATTGCTATGCTCTATTTCAAATGCTGAAGAAAGCGCGTGGCTTAATGACTTTAGCAAAGCCAAAACACAGGCAGAAAACAAAAATTTGCCTATTATTGTCAATTTTTCAGGTTCAGACTGGTGTTACTGGTGCAAAAAATTGGATGAAGAAATCTTTTCTCAAAAGCCCTTTCTGAATTTTGCATCAAATCATCTTGTGCTTTTCCAAGCTGATTTTCCAAGAAGCAAGCGTCTTC
>JAVCCS010000033.1 GCA_030765365.1 Candidatus Theseobacter exili | reverse complement strand
CAACATTATCTAACTGTGATATTGCAACACGCACTAAAGCCTATGCAGATATTACCGGTGATCCTGCAGTTGCCGGAATCGGAGCACCTTACGCACAGTTTTTAGCTGATAAATACAGGTATGACGGAGCAATATGGGCTGGATATCATTATGAAACCGGAGATCCTAAATGGTACTGGGACAGTCTGGATGTTTATGCTTTTGCAGCAAAGCTTTTTATTCAGCATGAAGAATTTGATTTAGCTGAAAGAATTATTCGTGAAAAGATTCTTTCCAGACAGCATTTAACACCGTGTGATCCATACTATGGTGCTATTATGGAGGCAACAACAGATGTTCAGGCTCAGCAAAGTCGCTACAAAGATGCTGCCGCATTTTCAATGCTTGAATCTATGATGGCTCTTCAGGAATGGCTTGCAGCTGATAAAGGAACGTGGGAAAGTTCTTATCCCGGCGAATGGACAACTGTAGAAACAGTTACAGGAGGTGACGGTGGAGAAGATATTTTGGAATTTTCCTCAGTCCAGGCAAGGTATGTCAGAATTTTATGTAACCAGCGAATAAATCCTGGTTGGGGATATTCGCTGTTTAATTTTAAAGCATATGGATGGGCATATACATTTATTAGAAAGATTCCACTACTTTCAGTGTACAGAACAGCAATTTTAGCAATATCCTATAAAACAAAATTAATAAAAACCTTTTACCCGTATTGGATATGGTACAGGCCTTTTCGTTATGAAAAGAATTATGCGTATAACAAGACTGGATCAGTTTCCTCCGTACAGCTTGATGAGTGGGATTATCATCCAGTTAAAAATGCATTTGACGCTTACAGTTCCACAAGGTGGGCTTCAAAGGGAGGAACAGATGCTGAAGATCCTCAGTGGATTTACGTGGATTTGGGAAGCACCCGCAGTATACACAAAGTAAAGCTTCTTTGGGAAAATGCCTATGCAACAGATTATGAAGTCCAGGTTGCGGTGCCCGCTTCTGAAGAATAAAAGCAAATAGAAAAATAAAAAAAAGAGCGCCCATTTTTGGGCGCTCTTTTTGAATCTTTAAATCAGTTTATCCTGCTTCCCTGACGCCTACCAGAAAACCAACGGTTGTTGATACCTTACCGGTCTATATCTTGCAGAAGCCTGGTTATCGTATCTGGCCATAGGCCATTCAATATGCTTAGAGTTTCCTCGAGTTCTAAAAACATACAAATTAGACATATCATGTGGTGTACAGAAATATTCAGAGCTATCGTAATTTTTTCCTGTATAACAAACAAGAAAGCATAGTAGTAAAACAATGCAATGTAATAATAAGTATGTGTAACAAAATGTTTCGATAGTATAAAAATGACAGGTTTTTTGAATTGCTTATTTCAAAAAACAGTGAAGAGCATTCTAAATCAGTTTGCCAGGTTTAAAATTTATGAGAATTCACGGTAGACGGCGATTGTGTCAGCTGCACACCTTTCCCATGAAAAACTGTCAGCTTGCTGTAATCCTTTTTCTGACATATTTCGTTGTTTTTCTTCAGAGTTTAAAACTTCGTTTATTGATTCAGCCAGATCTTCATATGCCGTTGGGTTGACAAGAATTCCGGCCTTCCCTGCCACTTCCGGAAGAGCGCCTGCTGTTGAGGTAATAACAGGAGTGCCGCAACTCATTGCCTCCAGAACAGGAAGCCCGAAGCTTTCGTAATGAGATGGAAAAACAAAAAGGTCTGCCATATTGTATAGAGCTGGAAGGCTTTCGTTCTGGTATCCAAGAAATATTACATTAGATTCAATATCAAGTTCTTTTACAAGTGCAAAGGTTTTTTCATAAAACCAGCCTTTTTTTCCGGCAATTACCAGTTTGTGACCGGTTTTATTGTATATTTGAGAAATTGCATAGCCCTGTATAACTGCTTCCACATTTTTGAACGGGTACAACGTTCCTACAAAAAGCATATATTTGTCCGGAAGATTCAGCTCGTGTCTGTATTTGTCAAGGGTAGTTGAATCTGTGATTGGTTTAAATCTAGGCTGTGCAGCAAGATATGTGACCCGTATTTTCTTGTCCGGTATTCCGGCTTTTTCGGCATAAACTTTTTTATCGGCTTCAGAACAAACAATTACAGCTTCTGAACGCATTGCCGATAATTTGAACATTGCTTTCCAGTGAAGACATTCAGCCCATTTATAAAATTGGGGATAAAGAAATGGTCCGGCGGTATGAAATGTGTATATACGGGCTGCTTGTGAAGAGAACAGGTTAAGCTGTTTAAAACTGTGATATACATCTATTTTTTCTTTTTTTAAGAATTTTGGAAGTGTTGTGTGACTCCACCATAATGTATTTAATTTTCCTTTCCATGGGATTTCTTTTTCATTTGTATTATCAAAACGTGAATGTCCTTGAACAGAGTCCCAGAGTATGTAGTATTCATTTACAGCGTCTGTCTTTATTATGGCATCCAGAAGGCTGTCAGTATAGGTTCTGGATCCGCCTAGCTGAGGAACCCTGGCATCAATACAGATTTTCATAAATAACTGCCCCTTTTTCAGATAAGAATTGCACGAATTATAGGCATCTTTTATATTGCTGGCCAGAAAAAAGTACAAGAGTGTAACTTGACATTCGGTCCTTAATTGGTTAAAAGGTATTGAACCAAAAGCATTAAAACAAATATTTACTTAATAAATGGAGGAATCCTTTGGAAAAGAAAGAAAAACTTCAGGATAAATTGCATGATGAAACTACATCAGCGTTTACAAAA
This sequence comes from Candidatus Theseobacter exili, assembly GCA_030765365.1. Taxonomy (GTDB): domain Bacteria; phylum Auribacterota; class JACPWU01; order Theseobacterales; family Theseobacteraceae; genus Theseobacter; species Theseobacter exili. Next base: position 4,172 of record JAVCCS010000033.1, on the reverse strand, counting down.
TACCGCCAAGTGGTTTCAGGAGATACGAATTTATGGTGTTTTTTACGGTATGAATTGATTGTTTTTTTCCTGGGATTTCTTCCCGGTGCTTTCGGTTTGTTTCTGCGAAAGATATTTTATCCATTTTTATTCAGGTCTGTAGGACGTGGCGTAGTCTTTGGCAGAAATATTATCCTGCGTCATCCTCACAAGGTAGTAATAGGAGATAACGTCGTAATTGACGAAGGTTGTTTGATCGATGCTAAGGGGTGTACAGGTAAAGGTATTGAAATTGGAAATGAAGTAATTATCAGCAGGAATTCTTCTGTTATTGGCAAGTATGGCAGCGTCAGAATTGGAGACAGGACAAATATTGGAACAAATTGTTTGTTTGGATCAATGGGACACGTTGAAGTTGGAAAAGATACGCTCTTTGCAGCCAACTGTTATGTTGGTGGTGGAATGTACAAAATGGATCGTACTGATATTCCTGTTGTTAAGCAGGGATCATATACTCGCGGTCCTGTAAAGATTGGAGATGGTTGCTGGCTTGGGGCAGGTGCAGTAGTTATTGACGGTGTAGTTTTGGGTAGGGATGTTGTTCTCGGTGCTGGTGCTGTTGCAACGAAAGATCTTCCTGATTTTGCTATTGCAGCAGGTGTGCCGGCTCGGCTTATTCGAATACGGGGAAAGATTTAATCCATGAAAATTTTATTCGTTTTTCCAAATATCTTGAAGTACGAAAATATTTCTTTTGGAATAGCAAGTCTTTCAGCATGTCTTAAAACTCGTGGACATGAGACAGGCTTGATTGATTTTACTTATGGTCTTTCACGTAAAAAGGCTATGAAAGAAATTCTTAAATTCAATCCGGATCTTATAGGTTTTTCTACTACAACAGGAGATTTTTCGTTTTCTTCACAGTTGGCCTCAGAAATAAAAAATATTTTGGATGTGCCTATTCTTTTTGGAGGAGTTCATCCCACAATTGAACCTGAAGAATCAATTAGCCAGGAAGCTGTGGATATGATTTGTATTGGTGAGGGTGAAGAGGCTCTTTGTGAACTGGTTGAACATTTGGAAACGGGTGAAGTTCCAACTGATGTAAAGAATATTTGGGTAAAAAAGGATTCTCAGATATTTCGTAATCCTGTGCGTCCTTTAATTCAGGATTTAGATAGTTTTCCTCATCCGGACCGGGATTTGTTTAAGTATGAAAAACTTCTGCCTTTACGGGCGTTCGAGGGCCAGGTAATGGTCGGTCGAGGATGTCCTTATCAGTGTTCATATTGCATTAATCCAATTCTTCAGGATCTGTATCGCGGGCAGGGACGTTTTGTTCGTTACCGAAGCGTAGAACGGATAATTGATGAAGTTAAACAGTTAATAAAGCGTTATCCTGTGAAATGCATTTATTTTGTGATGATGTTTTTGTTCTTGATAAGCAATGGTTAGAGCAGTTTTGTGAAACGTATTATAAGGAAATCGGTTTGCCTTTCAGGTGTCAGGCGCGACCTGAGATGTTAAATCCTGAGATATGCAAACTATTAAAAAATGCCGGATGTTTTAACATTCAAATGGGAATTGAAGCTGGCAACGAACGCATTCGCAAAGACGTTCTCAAAAGAAGAATGACGGATGAGAGAATTATTCAGGCAGCACAAAGTGTCAAAAAAGCAGGCATGACACTTTACGTGTACAATATGGTTGGTTTGCCATTTGAAACTGAAAAGGAAATTCTTGAAACAATAGAGCTTAATAAAAAGGTGAAACCCGATTTTATGCAATCTTCAATCTTCCAGCCATATCCGGGCACTGAGTTAAAAGCTATTTGTGAAAAGGAAGGGTGGCTGAAAGCGGACGCAACACAAATACGCTCAAATAAATTTAGTTCAATAGTAGAGTATCCTGAACTGTCCAGCAAAGATATTTGCAGATATAAAAAGAAATTTCGGTATCTTATTTATAAAGACGTTAATTTTACAAAAGCACTTATAATACTTTTTTTTGATAGTAATTACAGGGTATTAACGTCATTCAGGGCTTTGGTGCCTCATCGAATAAGGGCCTGGGTAAACCAGTTGATCTATAAACTGAATACGTCTTAATCAGAAAATAGTTAAGGGGGAGAAAAGAATAGGGACGGAGGGTTTGAGATAAAAGAAGAAAAGGGGAATATATTTTGAAATTTGATTTAATAATTTTTGATCTTGACGGAACACTTGTTGATTCCAGAGACGATATTCTTGCTTCAGCACATTATATGCTCGAATTTTTGAACCTTCCCAAACAGAAAGATGAAGATATCATGGCCTGTGTCGGACATGGCCTTGCATATTTAATACGTGGTATTGTAGGAGGATCAGGTCCTGATCCTTTATATATTGACGATGCACGGAATATTTTCTACAGCCATTATTCAAAGCACCTTTTAGATCATACAACCTTGCGTGATGGAGTTAATGAATTTCTGAGAGAATTTTCTTTTATTCCTATGGCCGTACTTACAAATAAGATCGAGAAAAATGCGCGTTTTATTCTTGAAGGTTTCAAGATAGATGACTCTTTTCAACTTGTTTATGGCGGTGATACCTGCCCTGAGTATAAGCCTTCACCCCTCGGTGTATTAAAAATAATGAAAGAGACAGGAGCAGATCCATCCGAAACGCTTATTGTAGGTGACAGTGATGTTGATATTCTTACAGGGAAAAATGCTGGAATTCTTACCTGTGGAGTGAAAGGTGGCAGAATAGGAAATGAAGTGGCTTTGGCAGCTGAGAATCCTGACTGGCTTGTAGGTAGCATTTCAGAACTAATTGAAATTATAAAAGGTTAATCATTCTTCAATTTTGTCGGATGTATCAAACATACGGATACCTTCGGGAACCTTGAATTTTTCTTGCGGCACAGGCACATTAATTTTTATTTCGGTTGCTGCCATTTCATAGTCGTCTGAGGCTGTTTTTAGAACAATATTTTCCCATAGATATGTGGATGTTCCAACTATATCAAAGACTCTGCAGGGCTTTCCCAGATATGTTTTAGTTTTCTTAAATTCAGCTCCGCCGCCGCCCTCTTGAGTAACAGATTTTTCAATCTGAAGAAAACCTTTTACATAATTTTTCTTTTGTTTTGGCGTCATTTCACGGACCATTTCCAGAATGCTTGCATTGCTGCTTTTACTTCGGAAACATGTCTTCTTATCAAGGTCAATTGAATATAAATATGTACCGTCATCAATTGAAACTTCCCTGGACTCTTCAGTTGTGCTGAAATCATCAAATTGTAAACTAGTATTAGTAGTGCGCCATATCGAATGCTTGATGCCGTCAAAGTAATGTTCTTCAATACCGGTAGTTGTGATACCTTCACCGGTGCTTTTAATATTATATTTTATGTAGGCTGAATCAAAAGGATAAATACGGCCTTTTTCAAGACGGTTAAGCATTTCCTCTATGTTTGTTTTAATTTCTGATTTGGCTGAAAGAGATGAAGTCTGGACAATACAAAAAAGGATTGCAAATAGTGGTGACAAGAAACGTGATTTCATAACATTCCTCCTGACGGTTTTTCTTTAAAATAACTCTCTTTTCCCTTTAACGTCAACGGAAATTCATTCGAATTGTTATTTGGCAAATTCATTTTAATGAGCAGGATGTAGTTTTTAACAGTCGTTTAAGATTGTGTGATATAATTCATATTTATTTGGAGACAGAATGAAGACAAAGATAATTTTTATTATTATCGGATTACTTTTAACTATGGCTGTTTGCAATGCCATTGATCGTGGTGTGCCTATGCCCTCCGGCAGGCGTGTTGCTGATTTTTCCGGAGTGTTAGACAAAAAACAGAAATGGCGTTTGCGCAAAATTTGCAGTCAATTAGAAACTGAAAACGATATTGGCTTGACCGTTGTTATTATCAAAATGGCCCTTGACTGGATTCAGTCAGGTGATTTAGATGCATTTTCAAAAAAAGTTTTTTCTGAGTGGAATACAGAAAGTGATTCTGACGGTTTTTCAATTCTGCTAGTGGTTGCTGATGAGGAAAAAGACTATCGTGTGCTTTATGGGCCGAAGGTTCCTTCTTATATAAAGCAAAGAGTGCACAACGTGTGCAGCAAACTTCTTACTCCAGCTATTGCAAAACAACCTGTAGACGTAGCTATCGTGAAAGGAGTTAAAGCGTTTTCT
>JAVCCS010000106.1 GCA_030765365.1 Candidatus Theseobacter exili | reverse complement strand
TACTTCATTATCTGTCTTGCCTTAGGATCAAAATCAGATCCACCTTTGCCGCCGCCCATAGGCAAAGTAGTAAGACTGTTCTTGAAAACCTGTTCAAATGCCAGAAACTTTAAAATACCCAGATTACGGTTGGATGAAAACGCAAACCGCCTTTATATGGCCCAATCGCACTGTTCATCTCAATACGGAAACCTCTGTTAATCTGAATTTCGCCTTTGTCATCCATCCAGGGAACACGAAACATTATTACTCTTTCAGGTTCAGACAGCCTATCAAGAATCTTGGCTTTCTTATATTTCGGATTTTTCTCAATAAAAGGTATGATAGATTCAGCTACTTCCAGAACAGCCTGATGAAACTCAACTTCGCCGGGATTTCTTTTTTTGACACTTTCCATGAATTCATTAATGATCTTTTCCATTTGCACTCCTTTTAAAACTCTATTTACTAAAGGTTGTAAGAAAAAAACACACTTGAAATTAAACGAAAAAAATACTTTACTATTGAACATAATTCAAGAAAATATTATTTTTTTTCACATTCCGTTTCCCCTTATACATTTTTTATTACTCATGTATTATTTACATTATTTTTATTCTTATTTTTTTCTTGATATTTAGCGATTAATCAACAACCCCAAAAGCAGTCCTGAATTAAATCTTGTAAAAGAAATTAAGCTGTGATAAAAAGTGAAAATTCAAATATCAATAACGTTAAAAAGTGAAGAAAAGCAAAATGTTTACAATTACTAATAAAGAAAAACTTGCTGATAAAGTTTACCTTTTCGAGGTTAATGCGCCACGTATTGCAAAGAAGGCTGAACCAGGACAGTTTGTGATTGTCCGACAGGCTGAAAATTCTGAAAGAATACCTCTTACAATAGCTGATTTTGACCGTAAAAATAATTCCATTACGCTTGTAGTACTTGAAACAGGATATTCAACCAGTCAAATGGCAAAACTCACAACTGGAAATTCATTTCTGGATATTGCCGGCCCTCTAGGGCATCCATCGGAAATACCATCCGGTGAAACTGTATTGATGGTAGCTGGCGGGCTTGGTATTGCTCCTGTATTTCCTATAGCCAGGAAGTTGAAGAATGCCGGCAATAAAGTAATTTCAATAATTGGTGCAAGAAACAAGGATCTTCTCTTCTGGCAGGACAGGATGGGAAAAGTATCTGATGAACTTCTTGTAGCAACTGATGACGGTTCTCTGGGACATAAGGGATTTGTAACTGACCTGGTAGTAGATAAGATTAAAAATAAAAACATAGACCGGGTATTCGCTATCGGTCCCGGAGTAATGATGAATGCGGTTGCCAGGGTAGTCCCTGAAGAAATAGAATTAACTGTCAGTCTTAATGCTCTGATGGTAGATGGAACAGGAATGTGTGGAGGCTGCCGGGTTTCTGTTGGAGGAGAAACAAAATTCACATGTGTTGACGGGCCAGAGTTCAACGGACATAAAGTTGATTTTGAAGAATTCTTAATGCGCCATAAAATATATAAAAATGAAGAAGAGCATATCTGCAAACTGGGTAAGGACTTAAGTTAATCCAATGAGTAAGAAAACTCCGGAAATCATGCATAAGCAAAATACTTCAGCTAGAAGCAAAAACTTCAAGGAAGTTGCTCTAGGGTACACCGAAGAACAAGCAATAAACGAAGCAAATCGCTGTTTAAAATGCAAAAAACCTCTTTGTGTGGAAGGATGCCCTGTCCGTGTACAAATTCCTGAATTTATTAAGTTGATTGAAGACCGCAAATATGTTGAAGCAGCTTATAAAATAAAAGAAACAAACAGTCTGCCGGCAGTATGCGGCCGGGTTTGTCCTCAGGAAGACCAATGTGAAAAAACCTGTATTTTAAGTAAGAAGGGAGATCCTATAAGAATAGGGTATTTAGAACGATTTGCTGCGGATGAACTGGAAAAATCCGGTGAAAAAACAGAAGAGATAGTGCCTTCTAAACAAGGAAAAGTTGCCGTAATTGGTTCAGGACCTGCCGGACTCACATGTGCTGTTGATTTGGCTAAACTCGGATATCCAGTAAAAATTCTAGAAGCGTTTCACGATACCGGAGGAGTTCTCAGATATGGAATCCCCGAATTTCGCCTTCCAAAACACATAGTCAAAAACGAAGTTGAATATATAAAAAAGCTTGGTATTGAAATCGAGTTAAATTGTGTCGTAGGAGCAACCGTTTCAATAGAAGATTTAAGAAATGAAGGATACAGAGCTTTCTTTATAGGGGTAGGCGCAGGAACTCCCCGATTTATGAATATCCCAGGTGAAAATCTCAACGGAGTGTATTCAGCCAACGAGTTTCTTACAAGGGTGAATCTCATGAAAGCATATGATTTTCCTAATTCTGCGACGCCAATAAAAAGAGGCAATCATGTAGCTGTTGTGGGTGGAGGAAACGTTGCAATGGACTCAGCGCGTTCGGCACTCCGATTGGGAGCAGAAAAGGTCGATATAATATACAGAAGATCGCGCGTAGAAATGCCTGCCAGAATTGAAGAAATTGAAAACGCTGAAGAGGAAGGCATAGAATTTCACCTTTTAACCAACCCTAAAAGAATCATTGGAAACAAGGACAACTGGGTCACAGGTATTGAATGTTATCGTATGGAACTTGGAGAACCCGATGATTCAGGACGCAGAAGACCTGTTGTAGTACATGGTTCTGAATTTATAATTGATCTTGATACTGTAATAATAGCAATAGGTAATGACGCTAACCCTTTGCTCACAAATAGGATAGAAGGTCTTGAATTGAACAAATGGGGCAACATTGTTGCTGACGAAAACGGAAAAACCTCAGTTCCCGGAATGTATGCGGGAGGAGATATTGTAACAGGAGCAGCAACCGTGATCGAAGCCATGGGTGCAGGACGAAATTCCGCGAATACTATTGCAAAATATCTGGATGGTTTATCCGAATGACACTGAACCTCAGAAATCTCTAAGAAAAAGGCTTATTTAGTTTCAATATTCCATCAACCGGTCCGCCAGCAAACTACAATAATAAAAAGCAAATTCCTTTAAAATATAATCAACGTTTTTGTACCCCATAGTGCACATTGTATAATGAAAAAGGCCAAGCAAATACTGCTCAATATCATTGTCCAGTCCAGTCACAAGGTTAACATATTCCCTTATCTTTTTTATTACAATGAAAGCTTTTTCAATCGTTTTATTATCTGTCGAAAACTCCTTCGGTATTTCATTCAGAGAATTCACCAAAAAAAGACATTTAATCATTCTAATTAACTCATCAAAATTCTCTTCGGTAACTGAAATCACATCACATAAAATCGATGACTCCAACTTGGCAAAATCCGCTAAAATATGTCCAGTACGTGTTTCACTAAAATCAATGAGCCACAGGTTCTTCTTGCCATCCATCATAATATTTTTCAGGTTCAGATCTCCGTGAATAGTAGCTTCATAAACCTGCCGTCTCCTGTCAATCCTATGAGGCATGACACTTTCAACAAAAAATAGTGGATTAACAGATGTTTGTTTAATACGCCCCAAATTAACTTCTTTCATTTCCGGTGTAACTTTCTGATATTTTTTCAGATATCCCTGAATCATTGGATAAAACCGGATTTTGCCGTAAAAATCATAAAGAGACATATCTTCAAGTCTGGGCTGACCATACCAGGTTTTCAGAACATGCCTAAACAGTTGTTCAAGAACTCCTGTTACCTTTTCTTTCTCATTTGAAGAATAAAAATCGTATAGTGAAATGATTCCCTCTTCATCAGAACTCATCCCAACAAAATTGTACAATACACCACCTGAGTCCTCAACCCTGTCCCAGTTAACAACCTGGGTTGCATTATTCTGTATATACTTACTAACATGAAGTAAGTAACCATCTTTTTCCTTCTGTATTAAATCCCAACGTCCCAGCTTCAGGATATAAGGCATTTGAAAGTTGCCCCTTAAATCTCTTGCCTCCACTTTAAAAATAAAAGATCCGCTATACCCTCCTGAAATTGCAGTCAGTTTAACCTGACTGCAATCATTGAACAGCCTTTGAAGAATCAGGTCAAAGTTTCCGCTCCAGCCTTTAGAACGTTCAACCTGAATTTCAACACGTGATTCACATGATTTTACAAAAACTGCAAGCAAGTCTCTGGATAAAGGATTATCGCCGAAAACATCTCCAAGTAGTTTTTGAAAAGATTTTGTTACTGCATCCAAATCAGCATCATTTTGTTTAGTCAAAAACGATACTATGTTTTCTTTATCAATCTTTCTATTGCTGGAACCGGATTTATGGAAAATATTGTTACTTACAAACGCACACAAATCACCTTCTCTTAAGCATATTTCGCCAACAGATATTTTTGATTTTCCGGCAGCACCTAAAGAATCTCCTTCCAGCGCAATCATTTTTTCATCTCTGGATGAAGTTATTAACGTAAAATCTCCTGCCGAAGAATATTTCATACATCCTTTGGCAGAATCCACTACAGCAAAGAGACAGGACATCTGAAAAGGACGTCCAATACTAAAAAGTATTTCGTTCATTCTTTCCACAAGAGATACCGGATTAACCTCTTTCTCCGTTGCCAGAACGCGAAATCCGCTTCTCATACGAACCGCATAAAGTATGGATTCCAAACCACGGCTTGCACCTTCACCCATCATCATAACAATCTCACCATTGTCTGTTTTGACAAAATCGTAAAAGCCCCCGTCCGGTTCACCTGCTAACCTGTTTATACCGGCTATTTCGAGCATCTTCATCCTGGTAACACCTTGAGGAAGGAGACTTCTCTGTATATCAAAAGCATACTGGAGTTCTCCGCTCATACGCTCTTTCTCACGTGTTGTTTGCTCAAGACGCTGTATATAACGCTGAAGATTCCTTCCCATTTCCCTCATGGATTCAGCCAACCTCTGAATCTCCTCAGGTGCATGAAAATCTATATTTACATCAAGATTACCCTTGCCAATTTTATCGGAAGTTTCGATTAATTTCAGTATCGGGCGTGTAAACTGCGAAGAAATCCATATTGCAACAGGTATAGAGAGACCTACAACAAACAACATGCCGGCTAGAAAACGTATAATTGACTGTTTAGTCATTTTATGAATCTGGTGACTAATGGATTCCATTGGACTAAAAAACTCATCTATATAAGTTGTCGCACAAACCAGCAATGGAGTATTCCTGACAGGCACAATACACATATACTTTTCTCGTGGATTGCCTTTAAGATCTATAAAACTGTAATAACCTGACACCTCAACCGACTTAAGACTTTTTTCAACCAAATCCCACATTGACGGATACAGATCCTTCCACCCGGAATAGTTCTTTCCTACTACCTTCGGGTTAGGATGAAAAATTGATAATCCGTTTGTATCATAAACATCAGTGTATCCGGTAATTCCAACCCTCTGTATAGCAAGAGATGACAGGTACTTATCCGATTTGATCTGCTCAATTGTTCTTATTCCCGGATGAAGTTTAAGATAATCATCCATATTTTCTGCAACATGATGAGAAATATCAGATATTACAGTTGCACCAATTTTTTTCATCTCAGATGTAGCAAGATCTGAAGACTTTTTTCCGGTTGTTATAAGATCATCTATCCCAAAAAAACCTATCAGGACAGCCATAACCAGACAAACAAGCACCGTATATATTAAAAGGCGGGTTCGCAGTTTCATAATAGTACAAAATGTACTATCTGTTGGAACTGTTGACAAGAAAAAAGGCAGATACCTCGAACAAATCCTTTTTGTAAAGCGTAAGAGATCGCAGTGTTTTTATTAAGTGTTTGCCCTATACCCTTTCAACAACATTGTTTATTCTCGCAAAGGCGCTAAGGTTGCAAAGTTTTTTACTACCTTCTTACACTAAATAAGTATAAAGCACGTTTTCTAAAGGTGTTGATGAGCGCCGCGATTCTGAATTTTAAATAATCAGCTCGTTTCCCCGTTAAAATCAAAGTGAGTTCCATCGCTCAGATCAAGCGTTCCGGTATATGAATGAAACTCCTGATCAAAATCCATAAATACCGTTCCTGTTACTCCTTCAGGACCAGAAACGGCTGCAGTAAAATGCGTGGCATCCAAAGTTCCGTTACCTGAGTATCCTTCAGAATCACTATATTCAACCTCTTTGCCGGAAACTCTTACTGTAGCTGAATAAGTTTCTTCCGTTTCCGGATTGGTAATCTCAAAAGTTCTGTTAAACTCAATATTTAAAAGCGATGTTATATCATCAGTTAAATCCGACGAATCACATCCAACTATACCCAGTAATACCGTAGTACACAGTAGACATAAAAAATAAATAGCTGACTTCATAATAAGATAAACTCCTTTTCATGTTGGCTTTTTTTTCAACCTATTGTAAAAACGATTTATGTAAATTGCAACAATCTGTTATAAATACTGTTAAGAAAGGATCCATAATGAAACAAATAAACCCTTATAAAGCTTTTTTTACCGTATTTATCGCAGGTCTGCTTATTCCGCCTTTTGCTTTTTTTATAATACAGGTCTGGTATTCTTGCCTTGATCCTGCAGAATTACATAATTTTATCGATAGGATAAAACTTTTACGGCTGGCGATCTTAATCCTGGCAGGAGCTTCCTGTGCTGCTTTAGTTACATACGGAGCATGTCTTATTATGAATTCCGATAAGCTAAAAAAAGGATTACGCATCACTGTTATTTTACTTATGATAATAGGCTTGATATGGCTCTTTTTTAATCCTTTTAATCCAACTCCATCGCCCCAACTTCAAATTAACATTAAGAAGTTTGCTTTACAGGCTATACCGGTTCTAGCTATTGGAGGAATATTATTATGGCTTCTAAAAGAATAATAAAGCTAAAATCTTATAGATCCTGATATTTCAGGCCCGGATAAAGTAAGATCAACTTCATCTTCGTCTTTTGAAGCGTCTATTGTAAGAGACCTGTATCCTGCCGAAACACAGAAAAACTCAGCAACAGTCCAATTAAGACATGCTTCAAGTTCAAGAACCTCAGCTTTCACCCCGCTGATCTCAAGACTTATCCCTTTCATTGCTGCCTCAAAGGAAAGATTATAAGGCAGATTTATTCCTACAACTCCTCCTACTGTAACAGTACCTCCATGAAGAGGATCCTTAAGCGAAGCATATGCAGACTCTGAAGATAGCTCACCATCTATGCGAACATACTCACCCCCGACTGTCGGACCAACATACCCCCATGAACCGTTCAGCACGTGCCATTCAATATCTCCGCTAAACCGTTTAACCTCCAGCTCGCCGCGAACATCTTCAGAAATTGTAAATTCATAACCGCCGAAAGCAATTGTTTCTTCTATCTTACGTCCCCCGTCCATTTTTAACGACATGTATGAGACATTCGCTCTTAAGAAAGAAACCGGTTTAACCCATAATTCAACTACGGGAACACCTAAATAACTGTCCACGCCAAGATCATCTTCCAGATCTACTAAAGTACCTATTACATCTAAAGTAGAAGAGCGAACCTTGGCATCTACTCCGGCCATCCAGTAACTTATCTCAGCGCCGACAAAATTTCGCATTTTACCAGAAGATTTATTCTTTTTCCTTTTTGGTTTTTTATCGGATTCTATTTCATATATTACTTCAGGTTCACTGTAAACAGGGATATCATTATCATTCGCAGGAATAATCTCAGGAACAGCAATCTCTTCTTCTTCAATATATATCTCTTCTTTAGGCGAATGGACTGGTTTATTTATTATAGGTTGAATATCTTCTTGAGCAGGCAAAACGATTACTTGTCCAACAAAAATATAATTAGGATTTTCAATTGTTGGATTATGCACAAGTATTTCAGATACAGATAATCCAAACTTGCGTCCTATTTTTGAAAGAGTATCTCCCTTCTTTACCTTATACTCATTGATACTACCCGATGAATATCGGTCCAGACTACTCTGAGAATATGCGAAAGGACAAACACTCGCACAAAAAGCAAAAACAAAAATCAGGTAAACTATAATGTATCTACACATTTTACTAATACATCCCTTCCTTGAAATTAACTGAATACAGAACTTGCAATAGAAAAATTCTGCGAAAAAACAACAAAAATAAGCACATAAATAAGATTAATAAATCTCATCCAAATTTTTACAGGAATTGTAACGGTAATAAAAATTTATAACAATCCAAAAAGAAAGTCTTATTTATCTTTTTCAAGCTTATCCCTGGCCTGTTGCAGTTTCTTCCTTTCTTTTCTGGTAAGGCTTTTCATTCCTCGCTTAGCTATTTTATCTAAAAGCGGGTCTATTTTCTCAGAGATATATTGTTCCTGATTAAAATTGCTTTTAATTACAATACGAAGTTTTGGTCTTTTTCTCATACGTACTTTTCTAAGAATGCCAACAAACAGTTCTTCCTTGCGGATAAATAAAAAACCAAAAAATATTCCTCCGAGATGAGCAAATCTTGCAACACCTCCAAGAGGATTTGATAGAATAAAAAGAAGTTCCATACCCCCCAAAATCGCAACAAGATACTTTGCTTTCATCGAAACTGGCATTACAAAAAATAAAAGGAGAGTTATCAAACGTTCAGGAAACAATACGGCATAAGCAGTAAAAATGCCGAAAACTGACCCGGAAGCACCAACTATAATTGCAGGATTTCCCCACGAAATAACACAGGCAAGAAGGCCTGAACATGCTCCTACCAGAAAGTAAAATATTAAAAAACTGCGGGTTCCAAGAGTTTCCTCAACTTCAGTACCGAACATCCATATTACCAGAAGATTAAAAAGCAAATGAAAGATTCCGCTGTGAACAAATGTATAGGTAACTAACTGCCATAACATCCCTTTCAAAAAAACTGCATCTGTTACCAGTCCAAATCCCAACCATATTGTCTTGCGGAAAAGTAAAGAAAGAAGAAAAACTGCAATATTGCTTATTAGAAGAAATTTCACTCCATTTGTAAGTCTCGGTACCGCAAACTGAAAATGTGGTGAATTATCAGAATATATTGTATTCATTCATATATCTTCTTTATCAAATCATTATTTTAAATATTCACAGCAATGCGCTACTAAGCTCTTCTAATTCTGCTTAAACTCCGCTCCAAAAAACTCTTCATGTTCACGTTCATTAAAATGTGTCTGAATCCAACCATTATTGATACCTGCTCTATCCAAAGCCTCACAGGCATTTTCGTACTCTTCCTTTGTAATAGATCTGTTTATTTCCGGAAAATTACAAGCCTTGTGCGCTGGAATATATTGTGCCATAAGGCTAACCCATGTTCCACCAGAAATATGTTCTGAAACAAAATTGAGTACTTTTTCTGTATTAGACTTATTTCCGGGAAGAACAAGATGCCTTACAATAAGGCCTTTCTGAGCCATCCCTGTATGGTCAATTTGCAAATCACCAACTTGAAGGTGCATTTCAGAAATTGCACTCATACAAATATTCGGATAATCTTCAGCATACGAATACCTTTTGGCGTTATTATTATCAGCGTATTTCATGTCTGTCAAATATACATCTACCACTCCATCAAGTAATTTGAGTATTTGTACATCTTCATATCCGGAAGTATTATACACTACCGGAATATCTAACCCATTTTTAACGGCAGCATCGATAGCATATAGAATATGAGGAAGATACGGTGTAGCAGTTACCAGATTAATATTCATGCATCCCTGTTTCTGCAGTTCAATCATTCTGGCTGAAAGTTTTTTGCAAGAAACTTTGTCCCCTTTCTTATTCTGACTAAAAGGATAATTCTGACAATACACACATCTAAGGTTACAATGACTGAAGAAAAAAACACCGGATCCTTCAGTTCCTGAAATTGCCGGTTCTTCTCCCAAATGTTTCATTGACCTGAACAGGACTGTTTCTTCAGGAGCTTCACAATAACCTTTTTCCCCTTTCAGCCTGTTTACACCGCACTTGCGGGGACACAGGATGCATTCCCTTAGCAAATCATAAGCTGTATTTGCTCTCTGCTCAAGAATGCCGCTATTTGATAATACCTTGTATGAACGCATTTCTTTTCTGAATTTCATTACTCTCATTTTCTAAATAAATCCGGAATTTGCAATAGAAGAATCTATTTCTTCATAATATGGGATAAAAAAAACCAACAGCGCCTGTTGGTTGAAATATATAAAATTATTTGAACTATTTTTTTTCAAAGATAAATAATTATTTACGTCCTTTAAATCTCTTACTACGAAGCTTTGTTTTATATCTATCAGTACATATCTCTTCCAGCGAAAGACCGCGCCTCTTCATCTCCATATTCAGTTGAACAATCTTATTGCAAATCTGATCATGGGTATCTCCGGATCCTCCGCAGACCCCATAATTATCGCCCATGGTTATACGCACATGGCCGTCTGAGCCATCAAATCCTATACCAAGAAGCAACACTTTACCAACCATTTAAAAACTCCGTTTCAGTATATTATCCTGCAACATTTCATCTCGCTTTAAACTTCACAATTAATATACACTGAAAACGTAAAAATGTCAACTCGGGGAAGGGTGTTATGGTGGATTTTTTAAATTTTACTGGTTTTTTTGCTATTTACCGCATTTTTGTTTTGACCGGCAAGAAGCAGAACAAACTGCAGTGCATCATTTCTTTTCCATCTGAACTGAATATATATTGTACGTCCCTGCACTGAATATTTTACTGAATTTGATAAACGCACAAGTTTTTCATCCTTTATCATAAGCAGTTTTACATAAGACGAAATGGCTTCTTGTGCAGCTTCCTTAATATTAAGAGCTTTCCCTTTACTGTCAGTCAATCCTTCACAACTACCGCGAAAGCTCCCATTTACTGTTAAAGACAGAGAAAAGGATTTTAGTGTCTGAAATAAAGTATTAAGCGGACTATTCTGCAACAGTGTCAATTCAGATTCTTTGTTACCCGCAATCCATACCATCCAAAATGTTTCTCCTTTTTCCGAACTTCTAATGACTTTCCTAACCTTACGGTTTGATTTCAATCCTAACTTTCTGTCTTTCTGAATACTGATAATTTTACTTGCAAGTTCAGAATGCCCAATCCATAAAAGATTGCTGTGAAGAAAAACGATAGCACATTCACCTGATGAAAACACAATTTTATCTCCAATGGTTTTGCTCTGAACCACACCAAGAACATGTTCTGCGAATGCTTTTTGCGAGCCTGAAAAACCACCCCATAGCAAGAGTGAAAGCATCTGTTTTTCTCCGGTTGTAACAGCCCCGACAATAT
>JAVCCS010000192.1 GCA_030765365.1 Candidatus Theseobacter exili | reverse complement strand
TTTGTGCACGCTGTATCCGTTCAGATCGCGTTCAAAAAGCTTAATCTTTCTCAATAATTCCGAAAAGCATATGAATATAATTTTTTTTACATGTTTGTATTTTGGAATACATTGAGTTAAGAAAGAGGCTCTGACGGTCTGAAATCCTGCAGAATCAGTTGAATCTTATTGCTATTTGCATAGTTATCTATCTGCATTTTAAAAGCCAAATCAAATCGCGCTGAAGACTTCTCTAGTTCTACTTTGCGTGATGCCATGTCAAATCCAACGGTTTCCACTAAATCGTTCCCCATAGAAAACTTGATATGACGCTGCATAAAGGTAACCGGTTCAGAAGCTACTTTTTGATCTCTAATAAGAAAAACCGGAGAGGGGTTGCCTTGCCCAAATGGAGATAAGCCTTCAAGATCTACTTATAAAATCAATAGAAATATTTTCATTCAGAAGTTCTGCATCTATATCTAAATAAGAAACTAAATCTTCATCGCTCAAACATTTTTTTGCGACTATGTTTATTCTTTCAGAAAAAGCTGAAATATTTTCTTTAACAAGTTCAAATCCTGCTGCA
The DNA here is from genome assembly GCA_030765365.1 of Candidatus Theseobacter exili. Classification (GTDB taxonomy): domain Bacteria; phylum Auribacterota; class JACPWU01; order Theseobacterales; family Theseobacteraceae; genus Theseobacter; species Theseobacter exili. Next base: position 5,146 of record JAVCCS010000192.1, on the reverse strand, counting down.
GCTGCATGTCCGCCATACTGAAGAAGAAGGTCTGAGCATTCTTTAAGAGCTTTACAAAGATGAAAACTCTCAATGCTTCTTGCAGAACCTCTGCAAATATTTCCTCTTCCGGAAATGACTAGTGATGGTCTATTAAATTTTCTAGTTAATCTAGAGGACACTATTCCAAGAACACCTAAAGGCCATGTAGCACCATAAACAACTATGACAAAAGGATCAACGTCTACTCCTCCTGACCTTTCAATCTGATCTAGCGCTTCTTCAAGAACTCTGCTTTCGACCTCTTGCCTTTTTTTATTATGCTCATCAAGTTTTCTTGCAAGTTGTTCTGCCTGTATATAGTCATTTTCCATAAGCAATCTCAAAGCTTCATAAGCATCACCGATACGTCCTGCAGCATTAATTCTTGGTGCTAGTCTGAAAGCAACATCAATGCTATCAACTGTTCCTTTAACTCCTGACTTTTGTTTCAAAGCATTTACTCCGGGCTTAGACGAATTGTTAAGTTTCTCCAGTCCGGATCGGGCTAAAATTCTGTTCTCTCCTTTAAGAGGCACCATATCAGCAATTGTTCCAAGTGCGACAAGATCAAGATGTTCCCTTAAATCCAGATCAACAGCCCATTGTTCAGATTTATTACGTCCTTCCTTAACTAAAGCATGAGCTAGCTTAAAAGAAACTCCAACTCCTGAAAGTTCTCTAAAGGGATATCCGCAATCAGAAATCTTAGGATCTATAACGGCAATACAATTTGGAATCTTCTCTCCAGGTTCATGATGATCTGTTATTATAACATCAATACCTCTTGAAGTTGCCTCTATGATGACATCTTCAGCCGTTACACCACAATCAACAGAAACAAGCAGAGAAAAGCCTTCGTGAGAACATCTTTGTACAGCAGTACTGCTCAAACCATAGCCTTCTTCAACTCGATGAGGAATGTAATATTCACAATATAAACCCATGTCATTTAAAACGCGTCCCAGAAGAACGGCAGAAGTAATACCGTCAACATCATAGTCCCCGTGAATAAGAATCTTTTCATTCCTTTCTTTTGCAAAAAAAATTCTTTCAACAGCTTTTCGCATTTCTTTAAAAAGAAAAGGATCATTAAGATCTCCCAGTTTACCGCTTATGAAAGATTCTGCTTCAGTTACCGTATTAATTCCACGGCCGGCAAGTAATATAGCAATGGGGAAAGGGATATGATTATCCGTCGACAAACGCGCAACAATAGACTTATCGACCTCCTTAATTCTCCATTCGTTGTATAGTGGCATAATTTACAAAAAAGACCTTTCTCTTTGCTTGCAATCAACTGTTTTGGAATATTGCATGCCCAGTACTGTCGATAGCAACCCATAATGGCAATTTACTGACTTCGAGCTCACATACCGCTTCAGGCCCTAATTCAGGATATGCAATAATCTTAGATTTCATAACAGATTTAGCTATTAGAGCTCCTGCACCTCCAATGGCAACAAAATAAACAGCGCCAAAACGCGCACACGCTTCACGGATTGACTCATCTCTTGGTCCCTTACCAATCATTCCTTTCAGACCTGCTTCCAATAACGGAATAGTATAAGGATCCATTCTTGAACTTGTTGTTGGGCCACAAGATCCTATTACTTTTCCGGGAGGACATGGAGTAGGCCCTGTATAGTAAATAACCTGACCAAATGGATTAAATGGTATCTGCTTGTTATCTGCAAGAGCTCCGATAATAAGCTTGTGAGCGGCATCACGAGCAGTATAAATAATACCATCCAAATATATTTCATCGCCCGCTTTCAAATCACGAACAGAAACATCATCAAGTGGTGTATGAATTTTTTTCATTACAATATTACCTCTCTATGCCTGGCTGAGTGACATTGCAAATTCACAGCTACCGGTAAACTTGCAATATGACATGGATATCTCTTCACATGTACGGCTAAAGCTGTCGTATTGCCCCCAAAGCCCATAGGTCCTATTCCAATTTTATTTACTCTTTCAAGGATCACTTTTTCAAGTCTTGCTGTATCAGGATCATTATTAGAACTTCCGACCTCCCTAAGCAAAGCTCTCTTTGCTAGAATTCCAGACATCTCAAAGGTCCCTCCAAGACCTACACCAATAACAAGAGGTGGACAGGGTTTGCCACCAGCCAGAGAAACCGTTTTTTCAATGAACCGAATTACTCCCTCTTCTCCATCTGAGGGATTTAGCATTTTCATCCGGCTCATATTTTCACTTCCTCCACCTTTAGGCACTACCATAATTTTAATCTTATCTCCAGGCACTATTTTTAGATGAAGGACCCCTGGAGAATTATCACCCGTATTCTTTCTCAAAAGTGGATCATTAAGAACTGAAAGACGCAAATATCCCTCTTTTGTTGCTCTCCTGACACCTTCCCATACAGCCTCTTCAAGGTTACCTCCGGTTAAAAGAACATTCTGACCAAGATCAATAAAAACCACTGTAAGTCCCGTATCCTGACAAAGAGGCAGCTTCTCATCAGCAGCTATTCTGCAGTTAAGCAATATTTTTTCAAGAATTGAACAAGCTTCTAAGGAAGTTTCTGTCTTTACTGTATTTTCCAGAGCCCGGATAATATCCGGAGTTAGTTCATAACAAGCCTTCTGCAAGAGCTCGTTAATTGCATCAGAAACATTTTGAACATTCAATTTTCTCATTTTGACCTTTCAAGAAAAGCATTCAAATCCTTTTTAAGCTCACTAATTTTTATCGCAATAGTATCTGATCCTCTTTTTCTGCTCATAACAATATTACTTTCAACCTCATGTTGAATGTTATTCAACTTTCTGGAAAGGCCTCTCAACATTATATCTTTTTCTTCCTCATATACCGTCAGGCGTCTTTGAATTCCATGAACTTTCTCCTTTGAACTGGACATCTCTCGAAAAATAAAATCACGTTCAACAAACAAGCCTACCATTCTTACAAGACAGCCAATTGATTCAAGAGACTCTTCAGACAACCCAATATCCTGCGTTGTTGTTACATGAAGAACCCCCATTTCTTCTCCACGAACTACAAGAGGAAAAGCATAATCGGTTTGCACATCTTCCTCAGTAATTTTAAGGTCCAGTTCATCAACAGTATGACCATGCTGAGGCTGTTTTCTTTCGATAATTTTTCCACTATTTAGTGCTCGGAAAACAATATTTGCATTATTTGATGTTTCTACGACTCCTGTTTCTCCAGTTCTATCTGTAGGAAAAACATGTGCAATCTTTACTCTGCCAGCATCTCTGTCCAGAACGGTTAGTAAGTGCATTGAATGGATGTCTGAAAAGCAGAAGACCTTAACCAAAGAATGAATTTGATGTGTAACGTCTTCCGAAATAACAGGTTTTTCCATTGAATCCAGGAAACGCCTGAATAACTCCAGTTCTCTATTTTTGTTCCTGATTTGCATGCTCTCTTGTGAAACAGCACGAGCAATCTCTCCAAGTTCCCCATTAACTTCCATATGCATTTCAGGGCCCCATGAATCGGAAGAACTTGTTCCAACACGATTCCATAGTTTTCTTACCGGGATGTAAATCCATTCCACTCCAACAACTATCAGAAAAAACACAAAAAACGCAGCAGCAAAAACAAAATATGAATATTGTTTATTCAACAAACTGACATCATTTACATAACTATGTGTATCTACAAACAAAGTAAGGTTTCCAACATGGAGAAAATCCAGGTATATCTTTCTAGTAATTTGCAAAAGATCTTTGCTCCGGGAAGTCTCGTTAGAAGATTTTGTATTATTCTTGTCATTCTTCCATGAAGGCCCAGTAACTTCAGAAACGATACTCCCTTCGAGATCCGCAACAGAAATTGACCAAACATCTTCAGTTTTATTTACTATTTCAAGGTATTTATTAAGTTTTTCCTTTTCAAGAAATAGGTTCTCATGAGGTACTGACTTGGCAACAAGATCAGCAAAAAGATTCCAGCGACTGACAAAACTGTTCTGAATCTGCTTTTTGCCTTCATTAATTAAAACCCATTTAAAAAAAACCATTGCAGGGATAAGAATAAACAGAAGACATATTAAAACTTTTAAGTCGGATCTGTTCATTTTCCAATAATGTTGTTCATTACCTTTATTCATCTAGAGAAAACCCTTTTATTACATATTTCTCAACAAACTCATTCTTTTAATAGGCCAGTAAGTCATAATTGCTTTTCCAATCAAGTTCTCCCTTGGGACCATTCCCCAGTACCTGCTGTCTCTACTAATTCTGCTGTTATCTCCAAGAACAAAGAAATGACCTGGCGGGACAGTTACAGATTCTCCTTCCATACCGTATTGACCTTCCATTCTTCCTCCGCGGTTACTAACAAAAGTATTTACATACTCTATTGAATTAAAAGCATCAGGTTCATCTAGTATTTCTCCATTAATCAACACCTTCTCATCCTTTATTTCCACAACATCCCCTGGAAGGCCTACCAGCCTTTTAATAAAATCCTTTTTTTGATCAAGTCCCTCAATGTTAACTGTTCTGAATACAACAATATCACCTCTTTTGGGTTCCTCAAACCTGTAAAGGAATTTGTTCACAAGAACTCGATCCCCTTTTTTAGGATCACCGTGAAGAGTAGGTTCCATTGATCCAGTCGGAATTTTGAATGCTTGTATAAGGAATGTCCTTACTATCATAGCAATTACTAAAGCAAACAAAACAGATTCAGTCCATTCTCTGAGTACTGAACGTTTGTGTGCTTTCATCTTGCTGAAATTGATTATTTTGTCTTTATTAGTCAAGTTTCAACACCTCCAAAAAAGCTTTTTGCGGGATTTCAACATTACCCACTTGTTTCATTCTCCTTTTTCCTTCTTTCTGTTTTTCCCAGAGTTTTCTTTTCCTGGTAATATCTCCGCCGTAACACTTAGCTGTTACATTCTTCTTCAAGGCGGAAACAGTTTCTCGAGCAATTACCCGACCTTGTATAGCAGCCTGAATAGCAACTCTGAAAAGCTGTTTGGGAATTGCATTCTTTAATCTAGAGACAAGCTGTCTGCCGCGACTATCAGCTTTAGATCTATGAATTATCGTTGATAATGCATCCACAGGTTCTCCGTTAATAAGAATATCAAGCTTCACTAATTCAGAAGGTTCATACCCTTTAT
>JAVCCS010000103.1 GCA_030765365.1 Candidatus Theseobacter exili | reverse complement strand
CTACCTGCTCTCCGAAAAGATCTGTTTCAGTTTCTTCTGAAAAAGAAGTTTCAAGAACACCGGCTCTTGTTCCCCCAACACCTTTAGCATGAGCCAGCGCAAGTTTTTTGGCTTTACCGGAAGCATCCTGCCAAATAGCAATTAAACAAGGTACTCCTCCGCCTTCCTCAAAAACTCTGCGAACCAGATGTCCCGGACCCTTAGGTGCCACCATATAAACATCAACATCTTCAGGAGGAACAATCTGACCATAATGAATATTAAATCCATGTGAAAAAACTAAAGCTTTGCCCTTTTTTAAATGCTTTTCTACTGATGTTTCATAAACAATCTGCTGCACCTGATCCGGAACCAATAATTGAATAATGTCAGCTTTTTTTGCTGCTTCTTCAGCCGTGACCGGTTTAAACCCCGTTTTTACTGCCAGTTTATAATTTGCTGTACCAGGAATCTCAGAAACAATTACATCCAACCCGTTATCACGCATATTTTGCGCCTGAGCATGTCCCTGGCTTCCAAAACCAATAATTGCGATTTTCTTGCCTTTCAGCACTTTTAAATCCGCATCTGAATCATAATACATCTTAGCCATTCTCTGATCCTTTCTTAATATATCCTTAAAAATTAATTATTTTCTAGACATGGCAATCTTGCCGGTCCTTGAAATATCCTTTATACCGAACGGTTTTACTAAATCCAATAATGAAGAAACCTTTTCATCAGAACCTGTAACCTCTATTGTTACGGAATTAGCGGTAACCTCAACTATTTTCGCTCTAAAAATATCAACAATCTGCATAATATCCGGACGGGTTTTCTGCGTAGCATTGACTTTTACAAGAATAAGTTCACGCTGTATGCTCTCACCCGGAGCAAAATCCTGTACCTTTATTACATCAATTAACTTATTCATCTGCTTTTTAACCTGTTCAAGAATCTGATCATCACCCCTGACAACAATCGTCATCCTGGAAATACTTGGATCTTGTGTTTCACCGACAGCAAGACTGTCAATATTAAATCCACGACCGCTAAAAAGCCCTGCAATACGTGCTAAAACACCAAAACGGTTTTCAACTAAAAGAGATATAGTATGTCGCATCAGGCCAACCCTCCAATCATTTGATTCAGCGATGCACCGGCAGGAACCATTGGAAAAACGTTTTCTTCCGGTGATACCTTAACATCCAGAAAAACCGGTTTTTTTACCTTGATTATCTCTTTAAGGACAGGACGGAGATCTCCTGGTTTTACAACTCTCTTTCCAATCGCCCCATAAGCTTCGGCAACCTTAACAAAGTCCGGGATATAATTAGCAGGACACTTATCATTTGGCCGCCCGTCACATCCTTTTGGGCAAACCTTCCCCCTACTGAGACATGTTCCCGAATACCTTTTTTCATAAAACAATTCCTGCCATTGCCTAACCATTCCAAGATAACCATTGTTGAGGATAATGACTTTTACAGGAAGATCATTTATCACGGCTGTTGCAAGTTCCTGAATATTCATTTGTATACTGCCGTCACCGGCAATATCAAAAACAAGCTTTCCAGGATTGCCAATCTGAGCACCGATTGCTGCAGGAAAACCATATCCCATTGTACCTAATCCTCCCGAAGAAAGGAAAGTACGGGGCTTCGAATATTTAAAAAATTGTGCAGCCCACATCTGGTTTTGCCCAACTTCCGTACAAACAATAGCATCACCACCTGTCAGGTCATAAATCTCTTCAACAACCTCCTGGGGTTTGATTACCGTTTTTGATTTTTTGTAAGAAAGCGGATTTTTCTTTTTCAAAGCACTTATGTGTTTAAGCCAATCCGATGAATCCGCCGGCTCAATCATTGTATTCAAAACCTTGAGCACCTTTTTAACATCTCCTACAACGGGAATATCCACCTTTACATTTTTTCTGATAGCAGTAGGATCAATATCTATGTGTATTACTTTTGCATGAGGTGCAAATGTAGAAAGCGTCCCTGTTATTCTGTCATCAAAACGTGCCCCGATAGCTATCAGTAAATCCGTTTCCTGAACTGCAAAGTTCGCATATGCTGTTCCATGCATACCCAGCATCTCAACAGAAAGCTCGTCAGTTTCAGGAAAAGCGCCCAAACCCATAAGAGTAGTAGTAACCGGAATACGGGCCTTTCGGGCAAGTTCGGTTAATTCATTTGAAGCTCCTGAAATAATTACTCCTCCACCCGAATATATTAATGGCTTTTTAGAAGCGCTTATAGCAGAAGCAACCTTTTTTATTTGTCTAATATGACCTTCATAGGTAGGTTTATAACTGCGAATTGCTACAGAATCCGGATAGGGCAAGTCTATTATAGATTGCTGAACATTTTTCGGAATATCGATAACAACAGGTCCAGGTCTTCCGCTGAAGGCAATATAAAACGCTTCCTTCAGTATCCGTGGCAATTCATTAGCATCTTTTACAAGGTAGTTATGCTTGGTAACCGGCCTTGTTATTCCGGTAACATCCGCTTCCTGAAATGCATCGTTACCGATCATTGCCGTTGAAACCTGTCCTGTAATTGCAACAATAGGAATAGAATCCATTGATGCAGTCGCAAGACCCGTAACAAGATTTGTAGCACCAGGGCCACTAGTAGCAATACAAACTCCAATCTTACCTGTAGAACGGGCATACCCATCAGCAGCATGAATCGCGCCCTGCTCGTGGCGTGTAAGAAAAAACTGCACCTTGCTTTTAGTCAGTTCATCAAAAATATCAATTACTGTTCCTCCGGGATATCCGAACAGAACTTCAACCTTCTCTTTTTTAAAACATTCGATGACCATTGCGGCTCCGGTCATTGACATGAGCCACCTCCTGAAATATAAATTTCGTTTAAATTATTGTTATCCCTTATTAATGTAGAACATCATAGAAAATAAAAAATCTGCTGTCAAAAGAAAACAGCTTCATTCTATTAATGTCTTTCAATTACTTTATTACGCTGAAGTTATTCAGCACTTGATGTCTTTCTTTGAATTTTTGTAGTTTTTGTGATAAAATTATTACAATTAATTATTAATTACTGCCCTTTAAACCTTTATAAAAGGATATTGGTTTATGAAAACCAGCTCTTTAAAATATCTCCTTGTTTTTATTGTTATTCTGTTCCCTGTACTTTCTTTTTCGCAAAACATCCCTGATTTTTTCGGTGCCAAAACAAAGGGCAAAAAGGCCCAGTGTATAAACAACCTTCGCCAGCTTGGCCTGAGTCTTAACATGTACGCAATGGACCATGACGGCAAGTTTCCCAGGAGCAAAGGCAATACCACAGGCAAAAAGAGTCTTGGTCTTCTTAAAAAATACGGATACCTAACTAATAAGTCCCTTTTTATCTGTCCTGCCGGCAACGGTACAAGCGCTACTGACGGAGACTATTTTTATGCATATTTATTAACTGACGCAGCGCCTTCAAACCAGCCTGTTGCTGTCGATGATAATGCTCATCACGGTTCACCAAAACCATATAATATTCTATATGTAGGAGGACAGGTAATAGCAAAATCCCGGCCACCTCAAGGACCTCCCGGCAAAAACCCAACCAATTAAAAACTGACTAATGTCTTAAAGACAAAAAAAACCGGACCCGCCGCTTTCCGCGGCAGGCCCGGATAATTATTCGATTCTTAATTACTGTTAGAATCTTATTCCGGCAGAACCTTCCGCGGAGTAACCATTGAAGTCTACGTAATATTCCCTTTCGTGTAAACGGGTAATATACACTTCATTAAGACCGCCATAATAACGTCCTGTCAAAGACACAAAATATTTTCCGTCTTTGCCAAATGTGCCATTAATGCCAGCTTCAGCATAATGACCGCACTTCCAGATGCTTTCGTCTTTTTTGAATTCATAAGTGCCTTCAATCCCGCCTGTTGTAAGATTTCTCAATGATTCGGTGGAACTAACCTTCATCTCAATGGCATTAGCCGTAAGACCAAAACCTGCAAAAGCAAAGAAACCAGGATTCAGATGAAGTCTGCCCTTTGCGCCAAATCGAAAACAATGAAGTGATGTTTCAATTTTTTCGCTTATTATCGCATCATAATAAACTGTTTCCATATAATCGCCTGTCCAGTAACGCCTTGGCCCCAAAGCTTCCTGAATTACGCCGCCAAGATTGAGAGCATCAGCACCTGGCGCAACCAGTCCAACAACTCCGTCAACTAAATTTGCAAGGCCCTCGCTTTCATAAACCAT
>JAVCCS010000073.1 GCA_030765365.1 Candidatus Theseobacter exili | reverse complement strand
ATTTTTACCTTTTTAATTTTAAATAAACTACTCTTTACTATAAGGAAAATATAAAAGAATATATAACTAATATGGACATTTTGTTAAGAAATGTTCAGATTTTCTTCAACAGTTGCTATCCCATTTCTATTTTCTCCGTGGTTTAGTCAACGTTCTAAAATGAGGGGCGGTACACCGTCCCTCTGGATTTTCTTTGTTATACGTTTCTTTCATCATTTTCTGTTTCACCCAGATGGATGTGATGTTCAAAATCAGACCCGTTAATACTGGATATAAAGTTGCTTCTAGCAGCCTCTATGTTTTCATAATACTCTTTAAATGGTGCTGCTAGCTCGTTTGCTTTTTCTTCGGTTGTTGGGAAAGGTATCAAAACTTCCAGCATTCGCTTTCCAACATCCTCTCTATTTGTTTGCATAAATACTATGCGTTCCCATTCTTTTCTAACAGCAGAAAGAGAGCAAGCCCACATTAAATAGAACTGACTTACAAAAGAATGAGCTGTTGTTCTGATGATGATTACTTCTTTGGTCAATACCAACTTTTGTTGTCCTGGCATCAGTATACAAAATTCCCCTATATTTTTAGAAGCTCTTTCTGGAGAAATTAGGTCATATGGTTTCAGCCCTGATGAATTTCCCCTCCAAAACTGTTCTGCTAATGCAACAGGGACCATATTTGTTGGATTAATATTTACTGAACCAGCTCGAAGGTCAGAAACTTTTATATATGGTATTTCTCCAACTCTTTGGTCAGAGCTCGGACTACCATGTCCACCCATAACCACTAAGAGCTCTTCTGATACAAGGTCACCTAGAGATTTTAATTCCACGTCTTCTATTGAGGCTACTAGTTCTTGAATATCGATATTGATTGAGTCATCGTAATATTTTGGAACGAAAATATCCTTTTCAATTGCATCTGCATGTGAATGGAAATTTATATCATTGCGTTCAAAGTTACCTTCATGAATCAAATCACAAGCTTCAGCAAGTTTATCATTTATATCACTGTCAGAACGGATGCCTGTTTCTGGGTTGACCAGATATTGCTCATGTCCATCCTTGTTTATCCCACAAGTAGAAGCGTTTACCACTAATATTTCACTATCTCTATACCAATTAGGTCTATGCATTTTCTATTTCCTTTTTTTCAAATATGTAAAAATTTGTTTTAGCTCTACAAAACCCTTGAAAAGCTTCCATTGGAATATTGAGGATTCCCTTAATAGCAAAACGTTCTTTAATCCATTGCCTCAACCATTTATATGAAGGAGAAAACATATAAGTTTCAGGAAGAATTATCCCAAGTCTTCCTTCAACAGCCAAAAGTTCATGGCACCTTTCTAGGAACAATATGCCCAATTCTCTCTCTTCATATTTTGTAGCATGAAAATTGTAATTACCTTCAGAATTTTTAACTGCCTTCTTAGCAATTTCAATTCCCGAAGCTTTAGCATCAACCTTACTCATTTTTAGATTTTTACCAAACGGAGGATTGGTTACTACACATGTAAAAGTCCCTGGAGTTAGCGATGTTTGTAGATCTTGAAATGAACTACTCCATAAATGTTTTCTTAATGAATCACCAAGGTAGGTATGAGTTGAACCATCACCTATCGTAAGCATTATTGCTTTGGTTAACTTTACATTAATTCTGTCTTTGTCTACTCCATATAAGTGTCTTTGAGCCCATCCTTTGGCATCACCATCATCCATTGATGGGAATGATTCTCGAAGTTGCCTATAGCTTTCTAATAAAAAACCTCCAGTTCCACATGCTGGGTCAATTACTTTGTCGCTAGGGTGCATTTCCATTAGTTTGATTACGCTCCTTATTACTGGATATGGAGTGTAGTATTGACCTTCAGCAGACTTTAAACTTGCTGTTCTAAATACCTGAAAAGCTTGTGAAACAGCATTAAGTGAAGCTTCTCGTAATTTATATTTTGAAAGCTCATAAGCAGCCAAACTTATTGTATGGTCATCCAAATTAATATCATTATCTGTATCCGTAAGAAAAATGTCTCCATGGGCAATTTTCATTCCTTGAAAAAGTTCACGAATTTTTTGTGCCGTTTCTTGTTCAGAACTCCAGAATTGAAATGGTACAGAAGCTTCAGGGTCAAACTTTGCAATCTTATCCCCTTCAAGTTTTGCTAAAATGATATTACAGATATTATTTAATTGATCATCCCTTCTTGTACTTCTGCTGTCTTGGGATACAACAACGTTAAGCAACCGAGTAAATGTTTTTTTTAGGTCTGAAGTTGTTGGTTCCTCTAAGTCAATCCATTTGAGTTTAGATTGTCCTGACCTTAATAAAGATTCACCAGGTCTAGGAAGATTACCGTTTCTTTCTACTTCAAATCCTCCTTCTGGAGTTCGATAAACTAAACTTATCTCTGAACCATTACTCCATATGCCTAATAGAGTGTGAGGTTCAAGCCCCATATAAATTTTGAGCTGATTGACTCCCGCATCAATATCAGGTGCTTTTGTCTCAACAATTATTTGAATATTTTCATAATTCCCCAAATTAGAAGGATTGTCAAATATTGCTATATCAACAGGAAAGCCTTGAAAGCTTTGTCCTATTTCTCTTTTACTAGCTGCACTTGGCGTTTTCGGGATCTTCCATTCAGGTGCAAATTGAATCTGGTTACTATCCCATCCCAATCTTTCAAACTCCCTTAGAAGTGGTAGCCTTACTTCGGTGTGTTCACTCATTGATTTAATTTCCCTTAATTGCTCATATACCTCTGAATAGGCGGTGCAAGCACAATTGTTTATATTTCTCTTTTACCACTAACTGCTTCATTATCTTTTTTATGTATAACGTTAAAATTCAGCGGCCGAGCTTTGCGAGGTTCGCTGGAAT
>JAVCCS010000328.1 GCA_030765365.1 Candidatus Theseobacter exili | reverse complement strand
GTTTTGGAGGGCTTTATTTAACAAACATTGTATTACAGAATTTTACAGTTAATTTGGGCCTTAACGGAGTCTCTGATGTGGCTGGGTTACCGATTATGTGTTTGTGTTTATTCATCTTTGGTTTAATAACAATGCCGTTATCAAATGGTTATTCTCGATATCTGGAACGGCAAGCCGACAGATTTGCTTTAGACAGTACACAAAAAGCAGATGCGTTTATCGAATCCATGAAAAAGCTGGCAAAACTAAATATGTCTGATATGTCGCCGCCCAGATGGATTGAAATTCTCCTTTATGATCATCCTGCTATTGAACGAAGAATAGAAATGGCAGCAGAATGGAAAGAAATCGCGTAAAAATAGGTGGGGTTTTTTATGAAAGACGAAAAGAAAACAGGAGTCCTGTATATTGTTGGTACTCCAATTGGCAATTTAGAGGATATGACTTTTCGGGCCATAAGGATGCTTAAAGAATGTGATCTTGTAGCTGCAGAGGATACCCGAACTGCCAGAAAGCTTCTTTCCCATTTTGAAATATCAAAGTCGGTTACCAGTTACTATGATGCAGTTGAATCCCGTAAAGCTCCTCAGATAATAGAACAAATAAAAAGTGGAAAGAATGTTTGTCTTATTTCTGAATCAGGCATGCCGGGCCTTTCTGATCCGGGATATCGTCTTATTAATGCCGCAATAGAGTCGGAAGTTCCTGTTGTTCCAATTCCCGGACCGACAGCCGCTGTTACTGCACTTGTTATATCCGGATTGCCCCTGGACCGTTTTTGTTTCGAGGGTTTTCTTTCAGCAAAAAAATCAGCGCGAAGAAAAAGGCTTAAGGAGCTGGTTGACGAAAAAAGAACGATGATATTCTACGAATCCGTACACAGAATTCAATCGATGTTAACCGATATTAGTGAAATATTTGGCGATCGAGAGGTTGTTCTTTGCCGTGAGCTTACAAAACGTTTTGAAGAAATCTTGCGGGGATCTGCTGAAAATATTTTAGAGAAAAGCGCTGTTAGAAAAATAAAGGGAGAAATAGTGCTGGTTGTACATGGATCAAACAAAAAAACTGTAAGAAAAACAGAAAAACTTTTGATTTAACCGGATATCTTAGATTTTCTTCTTTTTATAGCAGTTTTGTTTTCATAAACAGGAAATTTTCCGAACACTTCAACAAGCTCAAAATATGGTGATATAATTTCTTGAATCGCTTTTGGCGCTCCAAAAGGATCAATAACAATAAACCGTATGTTTTCTCTTTTAATAAGCTTATGGAAATAATTCCTATCCTTTTTTAAAGCTGGTATCAAGTTTTTGGTATTAAAGAAGTTTTTCGCAGGTAAATCATATACATCTCTCAAATAATAATTAATATCCTTTCTGCTGTATACAATATCGCCAGGCTTAATTTTATCTTTTAAATAATGTACTACTTTTGATAATCCGCGTTCTCCATAGTTAAGCCAGGATTCACAAGTTGTGTAATTTCTAATTTGAAGAAAATTAAGCGCTGTATTTTGTGCGACCATAAAAAGTATACATATATAAGCAACTAGCAGGCTCATGCGAATTTTGGGAGCAAAAGCCTTAATAAAAAAAACACAAAGAAACAATGGTGCAAGATAAGCAAATAAAAAACCATAAGGACTTTCATAGAGATTTAGAAGGGGGTCTCCTATCCAGATATAGTAAGTAAGGGTAATACATAAGATAATTGCTGAATAAATTAAAATACTTTTTTTCAGAACAATGTCTATTCCCATAATTGTTGCTTCACGTACAACGCGAACCCTTTTCGCTTTTTTTCCGGAGGCATGTTTCGACAAGATTATTTCTGCAGGTGTGTTCAACAGATTAACCAGATAAATAGAAATGCATATTATAAAAAGAGGATATGCTGGATATTGATACTTCATCATATCCGGCGTTGGTCTGTAAAGTTGGTAAACAGTCCAGATAATAATGCCAAGTATCCAGAGCAAATCCTGTTTTTCAACATGCCATTTTTTTATAACAGAAGAAACTCTTGAAAAAAATGAAAGAAATAACAGGACAAAAAAGGACGCAGAGGCCCATACCATGGGCCATGTAAAACCGGAGAAAGCTGAACTAATAAAGGCACCTGGGTTTGAAATAAAAGACCGTGCAACGCCTGTTCCTTTATTGGCAAGACCATGTTCAACAAAAGCCATCACAGGAACCCCCGTGAACTTACAATAGAGAACCCACACAAACCAGAAAAGCAGGAATCCCCCGATTCCGATTAAACAAAAATCCAGAATTGCCTGCCGTGTTTCACGCTTCAAAAGCCTGTAAATAATAACCGCAACAAGAATAAAAGGAGTGGTTACTTCCTTTGAACAAAGAGCCAGTGCAAAAAAAAGGGCAGGCAACAGTCTGGATTTAATGCTTGTCTCATTTTCATTTTTTAAGAATACAAGGCAGAAAGCAACAATGAATACGGTGAGAATTGAGTTATCTATATCCAGTAACATGGCATGCTGTATTAGCAGAGGATTAAGAAAATAAAGAATACCGGAAAACAAAAAAACAGGCCATGAAGTTTCAGGGGGGGAACATATTCTTGTAAGGTAAAACAAAAGCAATAGGGTAATCAGGTAACAGAAAACGCCAAACAATCTGCCGGAGATGGTGCTTTCTCCAAAGATTTTATACCAGAGAGCAAACAGATGGTTGTAAAGAAGAGGATGAGCAACCTCTAATCTTGTTTTTTGTTTAGACCCTTCAGGTATATTCCCGTACATCTTAAAACCGATTTCGTTGATTTCATGAGCGGCCCGGGCGAAGTACTCAGCTTCATCAAGAGTAAAGGGCTTTACTGAAGCAAAAGCAAACCAGATAACAGACAGTCCGGCAACTGCAGAGAGAAAGCACTGTATAATAAGTACGAGTTTTTTATCCATATCAATTATCAAGCCAATTTAAAGTTGTAAAATTACATTGTACGCATACTTTTAAATCTTAAAAACATTTTTTTATGAATTTGACTAAGGAAAACTGCTTGATGTATATTTCAAATTCATTGATAATCAAATATCAGAATCTTCTTAATCTGCTAATTTCGTTACAGAAAGGCCTTATATGGATAATAACAGATTGATTTCTATTATTATACCTGTTTTAGATGAAGCACCCAGCCTCGAACAGCTTTATCAAAACATTATTGATGCTGTTAAATCCTTGCATTTAGAAATTGAAATTATTTTTATTGATGATGGATCAAGCGATAATTCATTTCAGATTATAGAAAACCTTCATGCTAAGGACCCGAGAGTAAAAGGGATAGAATTTAGAGGGAATTTTGGAAAATCAGCAGCGTTGTCAGTTGGTTTTAAAATTGCAAAAGGCGATATTGTTTTTACAATGGACGCTGATTTGCAGGACGATCCATCCGAAATACCAACTTTTCTAGAAAAAATAGATGCTGGATATGATCTTGTATCTGGATGGAAAAAGAAGAGAAACGATCCTTTAACAAAGGTTATTCCGTCAAGGGTTTTTAACTGGGTTGTGTCTCGACTTTCCGGAGTGCGTATACACGATTTTAACTGTGGAATCAAAGCTTATAGGAACGAAGTTGTTAAAGAAATTGAAGTTTATGGTGAGTTGCACCGTTTTATTCCTGCGCTGGCAGCATGGCGTAATTTTAAAATCGGAGAAATAATAGTTCGTCATCATAAACGAAAATTCGGTAAATCCAAATATGGCGCTCGGCGATTCTTAAGCGGCATTAATGACTTGATAACGGTAATGTTTTTAACGAAATTTCAGAAAAAGCCATCGCATTTGTTCAGTGGTACTGGTGTTTTGTTAATGTTTTTTGGGTTTTTAATTAACTTGTATATTTTATATCTTAAATTAAATTATGGAGGGATAAAGAACAGGTTTCCTCTTCTTTTTCTAGGCGTTTTGCTTATGATTGTGGGTGTTCAGCTTATTTCAACGGGTCTTATTGCTGAAATGCTTACATTTTTTCATAACGAAGAAAAAAAAGAATTCATTATTAAAAAAACCGTTACCTAATTATATATGAAAAAAAGAATTAATTTTTTTAACAGCATTTATATAAAAAAGAACTACAAAATACTATCTAATCAGGAGATTGCAACTGCACTAGGTATATCAAAAGATGAAGTAGCATCTTTTTTGAAAATAAATGAACTGAAACGAACTAAGGAAGATTCTGAAAACATTAACCTGAATTTTTCCAGCAAAAATCCCTGCAAAGAAAAAGCAATATTCTTTAAAAAGAGCAAAAAGCAGCAGGTTGAAAAACTTACTGTGTACGGGTTGCTTCTGTTAATACTTATTTTTGCTTATTCTTTTCGTTCAAACACTTTCTACTTATCTCATGTTCGTGGAGATCAGCACCATTATTTAGGGTTAGCGATGAAGTTGGATCTTTTTGGCATGAAAGGATATAATCTAAGAGGTATTAATTTTGGTTTTTCAAATCACCCAAAGTGGAAAAATGCAATTCTATCAGTAATACCGGCAAAGGATAAAGACAAAGGGGATATTCTAAAATCTCTTGAAAAAAATGGAACATTCTATTATGACGAGCCATTACATCATATAGCTCCAGGATTCGCTTATCTTTTGCGGTTTTCACATTATTTATTTGCTAATAAAGAAGTGTATTCTGCAGTACAGGTGCATTTGGGAGAAAAAGTTCTTTTTGAAAAACCGAAATATTTTAAAGATGCACAGTTTTATGCTGTTTTCGTACCCCTTTTTTTTAGTTTATTATTAGTTTTAACGGTTTTTTTTCTAGGGAAATTATTGTTTTCAGACTGGATTGGGTTGATATCCGCTTTTATGATAGCAGTAAATCCTGTAGATATAATGACTTCTCAAAAAATTTGGGCCGATGATCCGTTAGCTTTTTTCGTTGCTGCTTCAATATTATTATATTTAACTGCTAAGAAAAAAGACTTATGGTGGTTAAGTATTGGTGCCGGTCTTTTTTGTGGATACAGTGTTTTACTTAAACAGTCGGGCGGTTTTATAGTTTTTGGCTTAATTCTCTATCATTTTTGGGAAAGAAGAAAAGATTTTGCCAATCCTAAAAGATGGAAATATATATTTTGGAATCATCATTTATTTTTATTTGGTTTAGGAATGCTCTTTATGGTAACTCCTTGGTTTGTGAAAGTATACACAACATATGGTGATCCTATATATCGTCCGGTTCAAGAAAATCTTCAGGTTATCGAAAAATCCGGTTGGTTTAAAATGTTGAGTAGAAGGTCCTGGTATATGTATCCCCTTGGGATCCCCTTTATTGAGCCAATATTTCTGCTTTTTTATGCTGGAGTAGTTGATGTTTTTCTATCAAAAGAGAAAAGAACCGAAAAGGTCTTATTAGTTATTTGGGTATTG
>JAVCCS010000017.1 GCA_030765365.1 Candidatus Theseobacter exili | reverse complement strand
CATAGATGCCATTATGTCAGGGTCAGGGTGCGTGTTTACAAGTACATAGATGGTTCACTTGCTGTCTTTCATGGCCCAAGAAAGCTGGCTGATTATGATGCACAGGGAAAACTGAAAGAAAACAAAAGGGGGAAAGAAATCCTTGGATATTAAGCCAAACCTGTGATAGTTTCCCTATCAAGTTGTCTCCTTGTTTCAACCAACTGCTCAATCAGTTGGACAAAAACCGGTAGATTTAAAAAAGTGAATTTATCCAATGAAAGTCGATATAATAGTTCCAACATATAACCGTTTTAAGATACTACGAGAAACTCTTGACAGTGTTAAAGCCCAAACGTATCCTGACTGGAAATGCTGGATCACTGAAGATGGAGAAACTGAAAAAACATTTAAAGCAATCAAGCCCTATTTAACAGATAATCGATTTGTGTATTTACCTGGTAAGCATTTTGGCTCACCCGCTTATCCAAGGAATCGTGCCATTCTTAATGGAAATTCTAAATATATTACGTTCTTAGATGACGACGACATTTGGCTGCCAAACAAATTGGAGTGCCAGATAAATTTCATGCAACGAAACCCGAACTGTATACTTCTGGGATGTAATGCGTATCGCTGGTCAGATTCAAAAGAATGGGATAGTTCTTTGCCGTTATATTTTCAAAAAAAACGTTCTTGGAATAAAATTCCTTATGAAGTTTTAGTGCAAGATAATTGTTTCATCCTTTCCTCGGTAATGATTCAACGAGAAGTCTTACAAAAATCAGGCCTGTTTAATGAACACCTTTCTCCCTTGGAAGTAATGGCCGAAGACTATGAATTGTGGCTTCGTATTGGTGCACTTGGCGATACCTGGAATTTACCAGAACCTTGTCTGATTTACAGGGAAACACCGCTAACATATTATTCTAAACTGAATCGAAAAGATAATTATAAATCAAGAGCAGCTATTTTAGACTCAGCTTTAAAAGGTACTAAACACATACCTAACCCACTTTCGTGTCCCGAAAACAGACATAAGGCTGCCGCATGTCGCTATGAAAGGGATTTCTATCTGAGAGGGCCGCGTTTTCTTGGGCGACTTCGACATGAAATAGCATTAAAAATAAAAACAATTTTATCGCTTCCTTTATAATAAAAAGAACTATCCATGAGAGAAATTATCAATTTTTTTTTAAAACCTTTTAAGATAGAGCTCCAGCCCACAGACGTAAAGTGGGAACGAGATGCTTTTGCAAAACTTTATGAATCACGGATTCATAAAGAAAGAAAAAAAGGGAAGTATCCTGCCGAATGTATTGTTTTTTCAAAAGACAGAGCATTGCAACTTCATGCACTTTTGGCTTCTTATTGCGAAAAAGGTGTTTCACCTGTCCCTGCCTATGTTTTGTATCAAACATCAAGCAGGTCTCATGAAAAAGCATACGAAGAACTTATTGAAATCTTTCAAAAACAAAAAATATCATTCGTCAAGCAGAATAACGCCAACTCATTCCAAGCCGATTTAATTGAGTTACTATCATCAATACAATCAGAAAAAACATTCTTTTTGGTTGATGATATCATTTTTGTTGAAAACCTGGATATAAATGATTTTGCTAATTTCAATACAGATAAATTTGTTCCTACCTTACGCATGGGTGTAAATTTAAACCGGTGTTATACATTACAGCAGGCACAACCTCTGCCGGAATGGATTACAGACATTATAAATGATGAAGATAAAATGTGCTGGGGGTGGAGATCGGGAATTTATGACTGGGGTTACCCCCTTTCAGTTGATGGGCATTTGTTCTCCACTCACGAAATGGCAGCAATTTCTAGATTAATTTCATTTAATGCGCCAAATACTTTTGAAGACGGCCTTCAAAAATTTTCCAAGCTTTTTTTACCACGCTTTGGTGTTTGTTACAAAAAATCTAAAATAATTAATATTCCTTGCAACAAGGTTCAGATTGAAAGGTCTAACACCCACGGCGCTATAGATCAGGACTTTTTGCTGGAACAATGGCAAAAAGGAATGCAAATGAATTATAGAAAATTATATGGATTTGTAAGTAATAGTGCTCACCAGGAAATTGCTTTCGAGCTAATCACGCGATAGCCTGCGCGATATACAAACCCTTGTGTGGCATATTTTTTCGTTGTTGTTTAGAAAAAGAGTTATAATATGTTGGCTGATCTTGAAAATATTAAAATCTTAGCAAACCATCATTTCTTCTTGAAATCATAAATTAGGACGGTTAATCAAATGAAAATATTATGTCATTTATTGGGAGGTGGATACAAATTTTTGAGATTCTGTGACCGAACTACGACTAATTTGTCTAAACCGAGAAAATCCATTGTAAATTGGCATCTTTTAAAAAAAAGAAAATCTATACGTTTACTGAAAAAAACGGATAAACTCCATTTAGGATGTGCCAATATCAGGATTGAAAATTATATAAATATTGATGCAGTACGCCTTCCAGAGGTTGACTTCCAGTGTAATCTAAAAAGGTTATATGATTTTTTCCCTGAAAATTCAATTTCAGAAATCTATATTTGTCATGCCTTGGAGCATTTACCGGCCAGGTTTATCTCCCTCTACTTGAAACAGTTTTATTATATTTTAAAAGTAAATGGCATACTAAGAATCTCTGTTCCGGACATTGCTAAAATCATGACCGTTGCAAAAACAAAAGACTGGTCGGATGATGAGATAGAACTGCTTCAAGGTGTAACCGGTGGTGGTCAGGATCATAAATATAATTATCATAAATCGTTTTTTTGGCCCGAATATTTAAAAAGAAAGCTGGAGCAAGCTAATTTCAGGAATATTGAAGAATACCCTCTTCGTCCACATTTTACTAATCAGGATATTTTTGATGCAAGCAATTGTGCAGGTTTTAAGCCTTATGGAATGGGACTCAGTCTGAATATGAAGGCTGAAAAATAATCAGTTTCTCATGAACAATCCTACGTAAAATAAAAAATGATGATTAAGATTAAACTCTCTTTTCCGTCTATTGAATGGCCTCTGGAGCAACAAACCCCGAACCACAGCGGTGTTTGGAAAAATTGTCATTTTTTTATTAATAAACCCATAAAGAAATGCGACTACTGGATCGTCTTCGAAGGTCCGGTCAAAGAGAGAGAGAAATCAATTTGTCCTGAAAAGAACACCATACTGATTACCGCTGAGCCCCCTACTATCAAAGAATATGATCAGCAATTTTTAAATCAGTTTAATACGATTATCACCTGCCACCGGAAGATAAAACATAAAAACCCTGTTTTCCAACAGCAAGGATTACCTTGGCATGTTGGGAGAAGACAACGAAATCATGTCAATCTGTCTTTTTCAAAGAGTTATGATGAACTTGTGGCCATTGATCACTTTCACAAGGATAGAAAGATCTCTGTTATTTCCTCAGCAAAAGATTTTAGTGTCGGACATAGGCGAAGGATTGAGTTTGTAAAAATACTGAAAGACCATTTTGGCGATCAAATAGATATATTTGGCCGAGGGTTCCGAGAAATTGAAGACAAGTGGGATGCGCTTGCAAGATACAAATATCACATTGCTCTTGAAAATTGTGCTGTAAAGGACTACTGGACGGAAAAGCTTGGTGATGCCTATCTGGCAGGATGTTACCCAATATACTATGGATGTCCAAATATTGAAAAATATTTCAATAACTCTGCTTTAACTGAAATAGATATCACTCAGCCTCAAAAGGCTATTCATACTATTGAGTCATGTTTTAAAGAATCGAAGTATGAACATTCTATGCAAAAAATTATGGACGCGAGAAAAGATGTGCTCAACCGATACAATCTTTTTGCTATGATATGCGAGCATATTAATAGAAATCAAAACAAGTTAACTAAAGAACAATACGTTAAAATAAAGATCACGAAAGAAGCTTCAAAATCAAATATATTCAATCAAATAAATTTATTAATTAAAAAGATTAAAACTTCAGCGATAACCGGTTAGGTTTGAAGTTCCCCCCCCCCAAAGTGCATATTCCGGTGAAACCTGCCACCTGTTCCGAAGATCAGTTACTAATTAAAACTATGTTATGAAAAATATGGCTTTAAATCAGGAGTAAAGACAATTTGTCGAATTGTGTCTCCCCATACTTCTTGAAAATAATTCCGTTTATTTGCATAAGACTTTTGTAAAATATGACCGCCCATAGGTGCTTTTTGCTGGACTCTCTTAACAAGTTCCTCCTTAGTCACTTGACTAAATGACCATTTAAGCCTCTTTTCATTTAGCTCAAAAGAAAAGAAATCACAAATCTTTTTGAATTCATTATCTCTATCCTTTTTAAAACGATCATGGCAAACAACAGTCGTTGCTTTGCTGTCAGAAAGTAACCATTTTTCCAAATGATCTCGATATTTTTTAGCAATACAGATCACATTGTCCTCATGAAACACCTTGTTCCATTGGATCAACTTAAATGGAAGTGAAAGCTTTCTATCATCAAAATATTGATAAATTATATTTGAATAGATGGTAGCAATTGGTTCGCGATACATATACAGAACATCGCCATGTTTAATTTTTAGTTCTAGGTCGTGATCATGAAACCACATCCAATCATCTCTCGATATCTCTAAAAACGTAACTCTTCCTTCACGCAATCTTGGACGATCAAAATAAAGCTCCATAACGCAATTTATCCAATGAGCGCCTGTTCTAGGATAACTAACAAAAAGAGGTAAAGAATACATTCTATTATCTTCCAAAATATAATCCCTCAGAAATATTTCTTAACTTTCTTTTTATACTTTTAGCCGTCACTTTGGCTTTCTTCCTTCTTTAAATGTGAGGTAACAAAGACTCAGTCGTGTTTGTGGATCCTAATAATGTCGTCTTGAATATCAAATTTCCAATCAGGGCATTTTTTGAGAATACATTTCTTTAGTTCTTCTAATGTAGGGTAATCATTGAAACCATTAAACTCGCGCGCATCGTCGATGAGAATAATATTTCCTTCAACAAAATGATCTAATATGCAATTCAATTCTTGCATAATGGGTGTGTTAAAATCACCTTTTGCAGTAATTCCTTTAGAATAATGGGCATCAAGCCAAAACAGGCATGGCTCGCTTATGTCAGCAAGAATAACAGGAAGAACCTTGCTGCTATCTCCATGAAGGATCAAGATGTTACGATGTTTGGAGAACTTCTTTTTTGCTTGTTCATAAAGGGTTTTATCCAGTTCAATTGAATAAATTTTCTTGAATGTATCCCTGACGGCATCAACCATATCACCCAGATATGTGCCCGTTTCTATAAATGTTTCGACAGAAAATATTTTTGCATACTCTTTAACTGTTTTTTGTTTAATAACGTCGGGAACAGGAATAGGATTACCCTTTTTATTCCAGTTTCTGACAGTTATCCTGTATCGAATATGATCTGTAACCTTCTTCACAATACTAACCAGCATAACCTAATCCTTTGATAGTAACAAAACTTTCTATAATTTGAGCAAAGCAGAGAAATATAACTTTAATAGTAGTGAATTTTTGTTCACTGAATAATCTGTCTTTCTATTTTAATGCCCATGTCCTCTAATTTCCTGATCACGATCGGCATAGCCTTTTGCGACAAATGAGTTCCATCCAGATAGTGTTCATCATCAATTTCATCCATAATATATACGAACTTAACACCATTCCTATCGCACAAACGTCTGAGTTTTTCATTAAATAATTGTGTTGCCTTCTTTCTTTCATCATATGTACCAATAGAAGGATATTCATCGCTGTCTATATATTTTCGTTGTGGAAGGATTACATTCCATGCCCACACATT
>JAVCCS010000111.1 GCA_030765365.1 Candidatus Theseobacter exili | reverse complement strand
AATTCTCTACCTGAAAAAATAGAGTTTTCAGTTTCAGAGCATTTTTAATTTATTTACTACAATAACTTCATTACGTCATTCATTTTACTATAAATTCCTGCCTTTTCTAAAGACCAATATAATAAATCATGTATCTTGCCTAATTCCTTATATACTTTATTATTTTCTATATTTGGTTCTTTTCTGCTTAAGTTGTTAAGATTAACCATATTATCTACAGGTGAAACTATAAGGTTTTTTGCTTTCAGTAACTGGTTACCGGAATTGACCACCATCGGTTCTTCTTTAAAAACATCGATACCTGTACCGAAGATTCCTCCTTACATTAATACTTCTGACAGAACCTTTTTATCAGCAATTTCACCGCAGGGACAGTTTATGATAATTATATTTTTTTAGTTTCTGTATTTCTTTTTTACCGATAAGGTTATGGCTTCTTCTTTAAGTGGATAGTGTAGTGTTAAGATATCCAACTACGGCAGGAATATTAAAAGCTCATTAATGTATTTGAATCCATATTTCCTAATTTATTTCTCATTAGCGTATGGATCAAAGACAACTACTTTCAGACCAAGAGCTGAAGCCATTTCAGTAACTGTACACCCGATAGCACAAAAATCAACAACGAAATATTTTTCTTTAAAGTTCAATAGATTTGTGCTTCAGCCAAATTCCGTAATTTGCTTTTCTGGTTTCTACATCCATTAGAGTGACGTTCTTATCTACACTAGATATAAGACTAATCGTGTGTTCAGCCACATCGCGGGTATTTGCTCCCAAAGCATAAACGATTGGTATTCCTTGTTGAATTATCACCTAAACATTGGTGCTACCATATCCGGCTCCAGGCCTTCCTGAAATCTTAAGTCTTTTTGCATTTTCCGATAGTTTCCCGGTCAAGATATCTGATACGGATAATTACACCATCTGCATATACAAGTCCGGACAGAAGCACATCCACTATTCCATCTCCGAAAACAACAATCCTGTCATCTTTCTTCTTTAGATAAATCATAGCCTCTTCGCAAAGCTCATGTCCGAGAGCAGTTTTTCCACAGTACTTGTTTTCCTATTTTTTAGAGAACTTTTTAGTATGCCTTAACTTTATAGTATTTGAGATCATGCGGCTGGCAAACGGCCCAACTAACATAGCTATCGCAGCCGTAAAGAAAAACAATGCCATAGGCCGATTAAATAATTCAGAAAAATTGCCGCGGGAAGATATCATTGATATTCTAAATGATGATTCAAGAAGCGGACCAAGAAAATACCCCAGTACAATCGGGGGAAAAGAAAAACCACCTTTATCAAGTACGTAACCAACAATACCGAAGACAAATAATATTAGCACATCAAAATAGCGGTTGCTTGCGGCAAACACTCCAAGAATGCATGTCATAAGAATTCCTGTGAAAAGATAGGATAGAGGGATCTTGGCTATCTTGATAAATACGCCTAAAAGACCCATTTCCATTATATACATGAAAATGTTTGCGAGGAAGTAAGCGATAATTATGGCGCCAATCAGGCCGGGGTTTGTTCTGAAAAGCATAGGTCCCGGCTGAAGCCCGTGAATCATAAGACCGCCTATCAATACTGCTGTCACCATATCTCCGGGGATTCCGAGGGTGACTAACGGAATTAAAGCTCCACCATTGACAGCATTATTAGACGTTTCGGAAGCAATGATACCCTGTGTTGATCCTTTCCCGAATTTTTCAGGTGTTTTTGAAAAAGCCTTTGTCTGATTGTAAGACATTACTGCTGCAGTTGACTGACCTACTCCGGGAAGCATTCCAATTACGGTACCTATAGTACAACCTATGATCGCAGGCATTAATCCTCCTTTCAATGTCCATTTAGGAGGCAGTATGGGGCGTTTTTTCTCTTTTGTAGACAGGAACTGGAGTTTTCTCCCACCGAATTGTTCCACTTGAAGCAGTATTTCTCTGATAGCAAAAAATCCCATTAGGATTGGAATAATCGCAAGACCGGCTTCAATCTGCCAGAAACCGAACGTTAAACGTTTAATTCCTGTTATCTTATCCATGCCGACTGCACCAAACAGCAGGCCTAAAAAGGCTGCTAACAAACCTTTTGCCGGGTCACTGGCAGTTAGCATAGTAACAACGCTTAACCCAAGAAGTATCAAGGTAAAATACTCCCAGCTGCCGAACATCAATGCAACCTTGGCGAGCTGAGGCGCAATTAACATCAGCGCAAAGGCAGAGAACAGACCTCCGACAAGCGAAGAAAAAACGGCAAGAGAAAGAGCTGTTCCGGTATAGCCCTGCTGCGCCAGCGGATATCCATCCCAGCAGGTAACGAGAGAAGAAGGGGTTCCGGGAATATTGATTAATATAGCAGTTATAAGTCCGCCGCTTATCCCTCCTACATATATTCCTATAAGCATTGATAATCCCTGCTCCGGTCCCATTAAAAATGTAAATGGCGTCATAAGTATAACACCAAGCGTCGCAGTCAGACCTGGTATACATCCAAAAATAAGTCCAAAAAAGACTCCGAAACATAACAGGATTAGAGTTGTAGGATTTCCTGTAAAGTAACTTAAGCCCTCCATAAACATGTTCATATTTTTTCCTCATTTCTTTTTTTAATTACAGCAGGGGTTAACAAAACCCCTGCTGTATAATTACATATACTGTGGAAGACTCGATTAGTATTCTTTTATCCCGGTCTCATCAACGATTTTCTGCCATTGCTTATACTTCTCTTCCGAAATCCTGTTTGCTTCTATATGATCAGTAAAAGAAACAACCATTCCCTGATCATAAGCGTACTTGATAAAATCCTCGTTCTGACTGACTTCCTTAAATTTCTGCCTTAATAATGTGAGAATAGGCTCTGGTGTCCCCAAGGGAGCATAATATCCTCTTGCAGAAAAAGCGCCTCCGGTATAGCCCATCTCCTTCAAAGTTGGAACATCGGGAAAAAACTCTGATCTGCTGTCGCTTACAATTGCAAGAACAATAGCATCGCCTGAATCAACAAGAGGTTTAATATCAGCCTCATTGCTAGGAAGAACTAGATCAATATGCCCACCAAGGAGAGCGGCTTTTTCAGCAGCCCCTCCATCGTATGGAACAGTCACGATATCTGCTTCCATCTCCTCTATCATTCGCAGTGCGTTGGCAAGATGTATTCCTGTTCCTATCATTCCCATCTTGACTTTTCCCGGATTTTTTCGCGCATAATCAGCCATTTCCTCGAATGTCTTCCATCCCGTTTTAGCGCTAGTCGCAATAAGTGTCTTTGCTTCCACGATCCAGCAGATAGTCTCAAGCTCCCGCCAAAAATAATGATCTGTTACATTAACTGCCTTATTGCCTATAAAGTTATGCGGATTATGCCCCAGGATCGTATATCCGTCCGGCTTGGCTCTCGTGGCTTCCTCGGCACCAATTAGACCGGAAGCACCAACAATATTGATAAGAGCAAAAGGCAGATCGACAAACTTTTGTATGCCTCTTGTAAGCATGTCTGTCCCGCCTCCGGGATTGTATGGGATAATTATTTGTATGGGCTTTTCCGGATATTTACTGTAATCGACAGCTTCCTCAGTTTGTCCAGCTGCATATACAGCTGTAACCGACACAAACATTGCCAACGCCAGCAAACCTATTAACAATACTGAAAATTTTGATGAATTTTTAATTGACTTAGTTTTTTTACTTCTAAAAATCATTTGTAACCTCCTCATTTAATTTTAAAATTTAACGTAAATTGAAAAAAACAAATTATATTTTCCAAACTATCATCTCCTTTTAAATATATTACTAAAATACTATTTTTTCATTTTACACCTCCATTTTTTTCTACCCTATAATATTTTGAGAATATTCTTTTTTAGTTTTCGCAACTTTTTAGAAAAGTAAGGGATAAAGCTATGAACAAATTTGAGGCAAATCAGAAACTTTTATTTAAAGCTGAAATTATTTTTAACTTAAGATTTTTAGAAAAATACGAGATTCTTTTCTCTTTTCTTGGTACATCAGCTATTAAAAACATTGTATCATACTATCAGCAGACCACCTATCCCCATGAAGCTATTTTATGGCCTCGTATAGATATTAAAAATGTATCTTATCTTTCTGATCTGGTAAGAGAACTAAAGGACAATCCTAATTTAGTCTTATTCTTTGGTTTTTATCTCTTCCGTTTAGCTTATATATGAGAATTTTTCTACCATCTTAGGAGATATTGAAAATCGCATTTCCAGCAGGTTACTTGGCAATTGTATGCAGAAACCGAGTGTCAGAGGACTTTAGGATGTTTCTAATCATTGTACTATGCCTATATTACTGTTCTTCTGGTTGCCTTGACTACTGCTAAGACAGGTAATAAAGATAAGATTCACTTTGTAGGATTTTTTCTTCCTAATATTTAATTTTAAAAGAGCGAGTTTTCTGAAAGCCTATAAAATTATTTAATTTCTTAAATTATCCCTTCGGGAATAACCACCTTGAGAATAATTGTAAACAGTATATGTAAAACAATCAGTAGAATAGTTGCAAATAAAACACTGAATGCAATTGTTTTGACTGTCATCATATCTTTGCCGGGTTTCTGCCCCTTCTCTTTGAGCCTGTATACAGAAAGCAGAATAACTATGAGAGCAAAACTGGCGGCATAGAAACCTATATATTTCATAAACAGCAGATAGCAAGTGAGAGCAATAATTGTTACTGAAACTTCCTTGTTGAATATGCTAACTGTATCTGTAGACTTGTTTTTTTGAAAGGTTACTACTTTTGTTATTAGAATAGCTCCAGACAAAAAAATGATGCCAAGTGTAATAAAACGGACATAAATATAAGATTTAGCAATTTCAGGTACGTTCCGCTCCATCGCAAACGGAATCTTTACTACAAGTTCTTCGCTGACAAAGAAATACAATGCAGCAATAAGTATCAATAGGCTGATAATAATGTCAAACCTCTTCTTATTGATTTTCATTAACTCCTCCTCGTACACTCAGAATAATACATTGCATACCTAATCCATCAATGTTCCACCATTAATGTTAATAGATTCACCGGTAATGAAATTTGATAATTTTGACGAAAGAAATAATACTACATTAGCAACATCACCTGGAGAACCCATCCTTCCAATAGGTATTGTTGAAATTACTTTATTTCTATACTCATCACTCCATTCGTCAGACATTTCAGTTTTTATCGGTCCCGGACATACAGCATTTACGCGAATATTGAATCCTGCAAGCTCAAGAGCCAGGTGCTTTGTCAATGCAATAAGACCAGCTTTTGAAACTCCATAACTTGGAGCAGCATTTGGATGAGGCTTTTTTCCAGCTCCAGAACTTATATTAACTATTTTGCCTTCTTTCCGAGTTTTCATATGCGGAATAACAGCTTTGCAGGTAAAAAGTGCTCCGTTAAGGTTCACGTTGATAACTCTGTTCCAATCTTCTATAGTCATATCCTCTGTTGAAGCCCTTGTTATAGATCCTGCATTATTTACCAATATGTCAATCCGACCGCTGATTTTCAGCGCTGCTTCAGTCAATGCAGCTGCAGTTCTGGGATCTGAAATATCTCCTTGTACAGGTATGCAAATTCTTCCTGTGGATTTGCTTATTTCATCCGCAGCAATTTTTATTGTTTCTTCGTTAGTAGCATTTATAATAAGATTTGCGCCGTTTTCGGCAAATGAAAGTGCTATTGCCTTTCCAATTCCCCTACTGGCACCAGTTATAATAGCTGTTTTTTCCCTCAAAAACATTTTCTCTCTCCTTCCTGTTTTTTTACTTTTAAAACATTTATGACTTCCTCATTTACTTTCAATATTTAATATAAGTTGAGAAAATCAAAGTATATTTTTTAAACTATCATCTAATTTGCAAACGTTCGTGATCTCACAATTTTTTTAGGATAATCTATGAGTACTCAGCCAAGACGGTAATAAGAGCCTTATCGATTTCAGATTCCTCAAAATTAGCCGGCTCACGAACAGGTCCAACTGGCTGCCCCATAAGCTTCATACCCCTTTTCACAATCGAGTTAGGATTTCCCATTTTTAATATCACACGAAACGGGGCAATTTTTTTCTGCAGCTGTCTCGCCTTTTCCATCTCCCCAGCCTTCCAAGAATCGTAGATACCCGCCATTAGCTCTGGAAACAGGTTGGCACAGCCGGAAATCGCTCCATTTCCACCTTCTATT
>JAVCCS010000055.1 GCA_030765365.1 Candidatus Theseobacter exili | reverse complement strand
GATGAAAAATGTATATATCGCCAAACTTGCCGGTAAGGACAAATTCAACTCAACCCTTGTTGGCTTTTCACTTCATTATGGTTTTACCCCCAAGGTTGCCCCGGCCTATGCCGCCTGGGTCAAAGGTAATGGAAAGTTCGGGATAATGGAAAGCTGTCATTAGGCATCTTTTTAAACGCATAGTATTTCAAGACATTTTTATATTTTTTAATCGAATAGCTTTACATTATACTCTGATCTATCACTGACATATCAGTGACAATAAATAGATTGGAGGTTATATAATGAATCATCAAAAAATTGAGCTTAATGAACTAATTGACAAGATAAAAATTGAACTAAGAAATGCCCATTATTCGGATTTTACTATCAGTGGATTTGTTACAGTTTGGAACCGCCTGGCGAGTTACATGGTTAGAAGCGGTAACACATTCTTCACTGCTAAAATCGGAATAGATTTTTTGGAGGCTGGATACGGGATAACCGTATATGAAAATCTCACCCAAAAAAACAAACGTTGTGCCAGAGCTATTAATTTACTTTCAGATTACCTGCTACATGGAATTATCTTTCCCAGAAGGAAGCAGGGTGCACGCACCTACCACCCCCAGTTCCAAGTATTGTTCCAAGGGTATATTGACAAAAAGAGAGCTGATGGTTTGTCGAATGATACGCTGCAATCGCATGAGATATACCTCAGCAGGTTTTCTGATTACCTGAATAGCCATGGAACCCTTGACATAAGTGATATGGATGAAGTTTCAGTTATAGGATTTACAGAGACTTTTACCCGGTATTCATCCTCCACAATACACAACACGCTATGCTCCTTACGTACTTTCTTTCATTATCTATTTCAGAACAGATTTGTATCAAAAAATTTTGCATATATTGTTCCGCATGATGGATACAGACAGAGAACAAAAGTTCCTTCGGCATATCCAAAAGAGGATGTAGAAAAACTTTTAATATCAATTGACAGAGGAAGCCCGAAAGGAAAACGAGATTATGCCATCATACTGATTGCTGCAAGATTAGGGTTGCGAGCACAGGACATATGCAATTTGTCCTTTAATAACCTGAAATGGGAAACTGATACCATTGAGCTACTTCAGCAGAAAACGAAAAAGCCTATTACCCTTCCAATGCTGGAGGATGTTGGTTTGGCAATCATTGATTACCTTAAATACGCAAGACCAGAATGTGAATCAACCAAAGCAATTTTTTTGCGTTTAATCCCTCCTATAGGGAAATTGGAAGCACCTACTCTTCATAGCATTGTTACAAAGCATATGCGCACAGCAGGCATAAAAATACAGGACGGCAAAAAACACGGGCCTCACGCACTTCGTCATAGTCTCGCAAGTGCTTTGCTGGAAGAAAAAATTCCTTTACCAATCATATCGGAGGTGCTCGGTCATACGAATATAGAATCCACATCGGTTTATTTAAAAATTGATATAAACCAGCTAAGAACGTGTTCGTTGGAACCTGAAACATTTGACTGGAACAGAGGCGAGGAGGTGTTCTGATGACCAAAAAAGAAAAAGCATTTGTTGGTGAATTTAAAGAAATGCTGGAGGACTTTATAAAGCATAAAAGAAGTCTTGGATATAAATATGATACCATACGGAATAACCTTCGCAGATTTTCTGAATACTCTCTAAAATACAGGATTGAGAACAAGTCTTTGAGTAAAGAACTGGTATTGGGGTGGACTGCAAAGAGAAAAAACGAATCAGTAAAAACATGGGAACACCGTACCAGTGATTTGCGGCAGTTTGTGCTATATTTGCAGAGCCAAGGATATAAAGCATTTATACCCATAAAAAGCCATAAGGTCAGACGATGTGAGTACATCCCGTATATATTTACTCATGAGGAAATAGTCCGTTTTTTTCAAATCGTAGATTCCATTCCGCCACATTCCAAATCTAATAAACACGAAAGCTATCCACTACTATTCCGCCTTCTTTATTGCTGTGGCCTTAGGGTTTCCGAAGCTTGCCATTTAAAAATCTTCAATGTTGATTTTGATAGCGGGGTGCTGTTCATAAGGGAATCAAAGTTTAACAAGGACAGACTTATACCGATGTCTGTATCTCTTGCAGATATGTTTGTTAAGTATCATGCTTTGTTCAACAGAAATAATCCACCAGGGGATTATTATTTCAGAAACAAAAATGGAGCTCCTTTGACACGCGACGGGGTTTACAAGGTATACCGTAAATTGTTGTGGCAAGCGGGGATTTCCCATGGCGGCAAGGGTAAAGGACCAAGACTCCATGATTTTAGACACGCTTTTTGTGTCCATACATTGGCAAAACAGGTAAAAGAGGGAGTTGACCTGTATATCGCACTGCCAATTCTATCTGCCTATGTAGGGCATAATTCGGTGGGGGCAACGCAACATTATGTCCGATTAACTGCAGAAGCATTTCCTGAGCTAATTGAGAAAATTTCTCTGACATGTGCATATGTGATCCCGGAGGTGGCAGAAAATGAAACCAACTAATTTTGCATACTATTTGACTAATTTTCTTTCCAAGTACCTTCCGGGGATTGCAGGGCTTAGCCCCCATACCATAATGTCTTACAGAGACACTTTTAGTCTATTCCTTGATTTCTGTTCCGAACATAAAAAGATAAAACCGGAAAAATTTTCTCTGAACAATTTGAAAAGGAAACTGGTTGAAGAATATTTGGAGTGGCTTGAAAAAAACCGAAACTGTATTGCATCCACAAGAAACGTACGTCTGGCTGCGCTTCATTCTTTTTGCCGATATTTACAGATGGAGTACCCGGATTATATTCACTCGGCACAGCAAATACTTTCGATCCCCATGAAGAGGACAAAAAAGATATCTGTTGAATACATAACTCTTGACGCGATGAAGTTCCTGCTGGAAAAACCAGATAAAATGATGAAGCGAGGGCGTAGGGACATGGTTCTTCTAAGTCTACTCTATGATTCAGGTGCCAGAGTGCAGGAACTGGCAGATTTAAAAGTTGGTGATATAAGAACGGCATCTCCCTCAACAGTAAAACTGACAGGAAAAGGAAATAAAAGAAGGATTGTTCCATTAATGAAACCTATGTCGGAACTTTTAAGGCAGTACTTGAAAGAGAATAATTTAACGGAACCAGATACTTTTGCGTACCCTTTGTTTCGCAATCGTTCTAAAGATAAGCTAACCCGGGCAGGAGTTGCATACATTGTAAAAAAATATGCTGGTGAAGCGATTAAAGAAGCTCCTGAATTGTTTTCAGATAAACTTTCACCACATTGTTTCCGTCATTCCAAAGCCATTCATCTTCTGCAGTCCGGTGTGAATCTCATTTATATTCAAGATTTCCTCGGGCATGTAGATATTCAGACAACTGAAATTTACGCCAGAATTGATGGTGAAATGAAAAGGAAAGCACTGGAAAAAAGTAATAATAACATAGTATCTGATAAAATGCCGGAATGGAAAAGTAATACAGGACTGATGAATTGGCTGAAGAATCTGGGGACATAGGGAAAAATATAATGGAAAGTGAATCTTGAGTAAAAAATGGGATGATGCAAGTATGGTGGTGTACCCCCAGTATATCCAGATACCAACTTTCCATTATCCCGAACTTTCCATTACCTTTGTAATGTGAAGCTTCACATTACAAAGGGAAGGTCGAACGTTTTTTCAGAACCGTAAGAGAACGATTCTTAAGTGGCCAGCAGAACGTCTTAACCATTGACGAACTC